>CBFGLL010000276.1:0-3632 GCA_965649585.1 uncultured Chitinophagaceae bacterium
ATTTTCTTTAACCCCTTCGCAGCTTTATTTTTGATGATGATTCTGGGATCAAGGTTAAAACTATAATTGAACTGGAGATAATTTGCTTTTACGTACTGGTTGCTCGGCGTAAACACCCGTATGTATTTTCGCTGGTCCTGGAACTGGCCCTCTTCAAATTCATTTAACTCGGCAATACCATTGCTGTTGTAATCGATCCAGGTGTATTGCCCCTGCCCTGCCGGCACTTCTACGTAACTGAATTCTCGTTTCTGTTCCTGCCCGCTACCCAACTCATACAACAGGTTGCCGGTTAAAAAACCCTTGAACTCGTTTACATAATATTCTGCTCGTCCCAAAATGTTCTGATCGGCCTGCTGCTTACTAAGGTTGGCATTATCCACCAACAGGTCCCTGTAAGTGAGATTGAATTTCAACTGGTGTTTCTCATTTTTCAACAACTCTGCCATCATTGAAAAATTATTGCTTTTATCTGCCTGCACCAGGTTTTTACCATTGGGCAGCTTATCACTTCGCCGGTAATAGCTCAGTCCCCATTTGTTCAGCTTCGAAGGGTCAGATTTCAAAAACCATTCTACAATATCAAACGCAAAACTGTTTGCCAGCAAGGTATCTACTGTTTTGTCGGATACGTTATTGTATTCCGCACTGTACTTGAAACCAGTTTCCATTTTGCGAAACCTATCGAGTCGTTTAGACAGGTTGATGGCGGGCCGCCAGAAATTTCCGCTTGCATTTTTATCCTGGATGCTGCTGAAAGAATACAATCCTTCCAGCTTCCAGCCCTTCCATTCCTGCAAATGGTCCAGGCGTTGCAGCCAGCCATCAAAGCCGTCATTGCGATGATACTGTTTAACTGATGCACGCACAAAATTCCCCTTTTTGTTAGCAAGTTTTAAAGCGATATCGCTGATATGTTCATCTGCCGGCATCCGATCGTAGGGCATACTCCAATCCCGCAAAAACTCTACGTTACGCAGTCTTTCCAATGCCTTGAAGGTAGATTCCACGAACTCGTAGCCCACCGTGGTTTGTAAATTGTAAGCCGTATTTCCGAATCTTATTCTTGTACTGTCGTTTTGAAAAACAAATTTTGCTGCCAGGCCTTTATCATTTCCTTTTTGTTTGGAGGCGAAGAGGTTAACATCATAATTGCTCATCGCAATTTCTGAACTCAACAAACTGTTTTTTGTAAACTGGTACCGCCCACCTACCGAAACCACCTGCAGTTTTTTTGGCGTTACCAATAGTGTCACGGGTTCCCAATCTCCCTGCATATTATTGTTCGCATCCGGCTGCACCCATTCAAAAGCCCTTCCGTTGCTGGCGTTCAGCAATTGCCGGTAATTACCCTTGCCGGGCCCCAGGTAACTGAAAGCTGGGCTGTACAATACCTGCGATGGGTCGTTGCTGATCACAAAGATGGAATCATGCATGGTACCATTGTACAAGGTATCTTTTTTGAGATACAAAATTTTACCGGAGCTGAGCGTATCCCGGTAAGCAGTTTGATACAAAGCCAGGTGAATACTATCTCCTATATCTGCTAAAAACTGCTTTTGGGTTGCATCCAGGCTTTGATCGATCGCCGAATTTTTTGCATCGGTGTTGGAATACACGCCGGTAGTTAATAAAAACTTTTTGCCAAACTGCGTTTCGTTATTGGCGTATAGCTGCGAGTTTAAATAATTACGATCACTATATTCAAATTCCACCTGTATTCTGCTGTCTTTTGTGATCATTCGTTTAGGCGTAAACGTTAGCTCAGCGGTGTTGTAGTTGATCACATAATCCTGGTCCTCTCCTCTCTGTAACAATACACCGTCAATAAAAACTCGTTCGGTTCCTGCAAGAATGATAAAATATAACTCGTTGTTAGCCCCCTGCAATCGGTAAGGACCCTGGTTGCCTTCTAATGCTGTAATGATGTTTCGGGTAAATTTTCCTTTGGCAATGGCACCACTGCCCAAAAATGAATTGTAGATATTTTTACTGATCTTATTTTGTGTGAGGAAAGACACACCCTGTAATCGTTTATAGAAGTTGAGAAAATAATTTTTGCTCTGCCTTATATCAATATCACCAAAATTCACCTCCCAGCCTTTCTTTTTTACCTGCAGGAAAATCCGGTCAAAATCCCTGAGGTCCTGTGTATTCCCTTCGGGTTGAATAGGAAGGTTATTATCCGTAATGGCAGCCGTGAGTTGAAGACTGTCACCGATAAATCCATTCAGTTGCAGGTTCATGCTACTGTTCACCACGGCGTCCTGGCTGTTGCCAAAGGATATGCTCCTTCCAAAACTTCCTTCCGATTGCAGTTTGCCCATATCGGTAAATGGGTTCACAGGCCGGGAAGCGGTTTTTACCTTTGGCGAACCCTCCACTGCAAAATTGTAACGTATGCTGTCATAGTTATACCGGCGGTTGATTGCATTAAGTTTAAAAGGAAACACACGATACGTAACCATGATGGTACTAACCGCAGGTTTGTTGATCCAGTACAAAACTGCTTTTACTTCATCCAGTCTATAGTCGCTGGCCGGAACAGATTGTATAGAAAAAGTTTTTGGAACAATGCTGAGTGAATCCAGCACTAAAGTATCTGAAACAACGGCCAAAAACTTCCGTCTCAAACTGGAACCGGGAGGCGTGGTTTGTGCCTCCACCACGGCATGGTGAAGCAGGAGGGCAAGCAGCAGCAGGTATATGCTTTGGGGCTTCAAAAACAGTTTTTATGGATAATTATAACGAATTAAAAATAGCACTATTATTCAAGATGCATTTTGGGCACAAATAGTTGCAACAAAAAGCCTTTTGCTAGGCAAAAGGCTGTTACAGGTATTATAATTTAATATGATCAATCCTCACTATTAAGGCTTGCTCCTAAATACTCCCTGTTCATCCTGGCAATATTGGCCACCGAAATACCCTTAGGACATTCTGCTTCACAGGCATAAGTATTAGTACAATTTCCAAACCCTTCTTTATCCATCTGGGCCACCATGTTCATTACCCTTGTTTCTTTTTCAGGTACACCCTGTGGCAATAAAGCAAGTTGCGAAACTTTTGCGCTTACAAACAGCATGGCACTACCATTTTTGCAGGCAGCTACACAGGCGCCACAACCAATACAGGCAGCAGCATTAAAGGCCTCATCAGCATTTCTTTTATCAATAGGGATAGCATTGGCATCTACCGCATTACCTGTATTTACACTTACATATCCGCCCGCCTGTATAATTCGATCAAAGGCAGTTCGATCCACCATCAGGTCTTTAATAACCGGGAAAGCCTTGCTGCGCCATGGTTCCACCACGATGGTATCGCCATCTTTAAATGCCCGCATATGCAACTGGCAGGTCGTATTTTTTTCCCAGGGGCCATGAGGTTGTCCATCGATATACATACTGCATGCGCCACAAATTCCTTCACGGCAATCATGGTCAAAAGTGATAGGTTCTTTTCCTTCTGCAATCAACTTTTCATTCAGCACATCAAACATTTCCAAAAAACTCATTTCCGAAGAAATGTCTTTTACCTGGTAGGTTTCAAAATTTCCTTTTGCCGTGCTGTTTTTTTGCTTCCACACTTTAAGTGTGAGGTTCATGTTGTAATGCTCCATATTAAAAATT
>CBFGLL010000277.1:0-3620 GCA_965649585.1 uncultured Chitinophagaceae bacterium
CATGGGCAAACGACCCCATACCTTTTCTTTCCAATTTTACAGGTATAGTATTTAACGTTGATACCGATACTATTCCCCAGCTGTGGCCAAGAACAAGCGACGATATTACCATACTGGCTGCTACTGCTCCCAAGGTTGCGCCGCTGGTTATCACCGGTTATCTTGTAGATCCAACTGGTACAGATGCCAATTATGAATACATACAATTGATGGCAACGAAAGATATCAATTTCGCAACTAATGGTTTTTCGGTGGTGACTTCGAATAATGCGGGTGCTTCTACTCCTACCGGTTTCCCGGAGAATGGCTGGGCTACCGGCGGTCAAAGAACTTACAAGATCAATCTTACAAGCGGGAGTGTGGTTCGTGGACAGTACGTATATGTGGGCGCTAACAAAAACATCTGGGGCTCCGGGTCCACAGATATCAGCTCAGCTTTCTGGATCAGTAAGATGTATGGAAGCCAGGCAGGTGATGGATTTGGTGTGGCTACAACGAACCTTTTGGCGAATAGTGGTAATGCTGCAGGTATTGCCGTGTTTGATTTAACCAACGTTACTGCAGACACGATACCTGTTGATGTTATCTTCTATGGTGGTGGTGGAAGTGTTTATACTGCAGGCCCTCCTGCAAAAGGTTACAAGATCACGAATACCGATTACTACGATATTAAAAATCCATCTACACTTGCACTGCAGCCATATTTCAACATGGGTTCTAATACCGGTAAACTCGCATTCCCGGCAGCAACATACTTTTCAAGATTAGGTGGCGTATACAATACTACAACGGGAAGGTGGACAACGGCCAGAACATTAACCGGTGTACAACTTACCGCAACATCAACCCTTACTGCCATTGAAGGCGCCACCACTTTAGAACAATAATGAACAGACGGAAATTTTTACAGCAGGTTTCATTGCTTACCGGGGGATTGGTTTTAGTGAGCCAATCACCCTTACAGGCATGGGTAGACGATCATAAAAAAATAAAAGGCAGGATCACTGCCAAAGGCAGAGGCCTTGCGGGCGTAGTAGTGAGCGACGGATATACCGTAATGCAAACCGATAAAAAAGGCAAATTCGAAATGGAGCCACATGCAGATGCGGTAACATTTTTTATCAGCACACCTGCCGGTTACGAGTTTATACAGGAAAAAAATATTGCCCGGCATTACCAGTTACTACAGGGAAAGAATCATAAAAAAGAAATAAGGTTTCACCTGCGGCCGCTTGCTACCAATGATGATGAACACCAGTTTTTTATCCTGGCAGATCCACAGGTTAAAAATGCAAAGGATGTAAAAAAGATGATGGAGCATTCTGTGCCTTCCATTCAAAAATCTGTAAAGGATGCAGGTGCAGGAACATTGATCCACGGCATTACAGTAGGCGATATTGCCTGGGACGAATTGGAATTGTTTCATGACTATTCACTGGCAGTGGAACAAATGGGCGTGCCGTTTTTTCAATGCCTGGGCAACCATGATATGGATTATAACAAAGGGGGTGATGAAACTTCGGATGATACCTTCCAGAAAACATTTGGCCCTACTTACTATTCTTTCAACAGGGGCCAGGTGCATTACGTGGTGATGGACAATGTACGCTACCTGGGAAAAGACCGCAACTATGATGGTTATTTTCAGCAGCACCAATTAGACTGGCTGCAGAAAGATCTTTCATTTGTTCCAAAAGATAAACTCATCGTATTGTGTGTTCATATTCCCGTGGCTACCCATACCAAAAACAAAGAAGCTTTATACGCCTTGCTTACCGACCGTAATGTTCACATCATGAGTGGGCATACACATTACCACAAGAACATTATTAACGGGAATATTTTTGAGCACAACCATGGCACGGTTTGCGGCGCCTGGTGGACGGGCCCCATTTGCGAAGACGGCACACCCAACGGTTATGGCGTGTACCAGGTGAAAGGAAATCAACTGAGCTGGTTTTACCAATCAACCGGTTTGGAAAAAACAGAACAGATGAGAACCTACGTGCATGATGCAGACGAAAAAACAAAATTGCTGCAGGTGAATATCTGGAACTATGACCCTTTGTGGAGCAACAGGTATTGGATAGATGGGCAACTCATGGGTGCACTCACACAATTTGAGGGCATGGATCCCATGGCCTATAATAACCTGCTCGGGCCGCAAAAGCCCAAGCCACGGGGTTTTGCAGAACCAAAGATCACCAACCATTTATTTAAAGCAAGCATACCGGCCACTGCTAAAGAAGTGAAGGTGGAAGCCACCGATCGTTTCGGAAATATTTATTCAGCCATTCAAAAAATAAGTGTTTCATGAGGAAAGGGTTCCTGTTTTCTGCTGCTATGATAGCAAGCTTTTTTTCTATTGCGCAAAAGCCCGGATGGGACAGTACTTTTCGCCCCGGCAATTACGAGCAACGGGTAGAAAATTTCAGGTCTTATCCCAACTCAAAAAAGGATATTATTTTCCTGGGCAACAGTATCACCGATTACACCGACTGGGCCGAACTGCTGCAGATGCGCCATGCACGCAATCGTGGCATTTCCGGCGATATCAGCTTTGGCGTGCTGCAAAGACTGGATGAGGTAACGGAGGGTAAACCTGCCAAAGTTTTTATACTCATCGGTATCAATGATATTGCACGCAATATTCCTGATACTGTAATTCTCCGCAATTACAGGCGCATGATTGAACGCATTAAAACCGAATCTCCTAAAACAAAAATTTACTTCCAGTCATTGCTGCCGGTAAACAATAGTTTTACCAGCAGGAACCATTTTAATAAAGACCATATCATTGCCAGCGTGAATGCCGGCCTCGAACAAATCTGTAAAAATGAAAAAATTGGTTTTATCAACCTGCATCCTTTATTTTTAGATGCAGATAAAAAGCTCGATAAAAAATATACTTATGATGGCCTGCACCTGAATGCCGCAGGGTATCAATATTGGGCGGGTATTTTAAAACCTTTTTTAAAATGATAAGATCAATTGTAATTGCGCTGGTTGCATGTGGAATGATGCAGGCATGTGGTTCTTCAAAAGAAGTAGTAAAAACGGGTAGTAAAAAACCATTGGTATTACCTGCTTTCAACAAAGAAGGTCACCGTGGCATCCGTGGGCTGATGCCGGAAAATATTATTCCTTCTATGTGGAGGGCAATTGATTTTGATGTGAACACCGTGGAACTTGATATCGTTGTGAGCGGTGATAAGCAGGTGGTAGTATCACATGATGTTTATTTTCACCCCGACATCAGTTCCGATCCGCAGGGAAGACCCATCAGCGCCAAAGATGCGCCCAATCATCTTTTATATAAAATGACTTACGACAGCATCAAAAAATATGATGTTGGAATGAAGCCACATAAAGATTTTCCGCAGCAGCAGAAAGTGCCTGCATACAAACCCCTGCTCACCGATTTGATCGACGCCGTGGATGCCTATGCCAGGACAAAGGGAAAACCTGTTATCTACAACATCGAAATTAAATCGAATGCTGAATGGGATAATGTGAAACAACCTGCCATTGAAGAAACGGTAGAGTTGCTGATGCAGATCGTAAAAGAAAAAAAACTGGAGGGCCGGGCCTATGTTCAGTCTTTCGATTTTCGCCCCATG
>CBFGLL010000278.1:0-3603 GCA_965649585.1 uncultured Chitinophagaceae bacterium
ACTGCTGGTAAGAATCCAGCAAGGTGGCAAATGCAGAATAAGCATCAGGAACCCTCAGCAGCGTTGCATTGATGGGCTGCCTTAACTCCAGCGCTTCGTTGATGATGATGATAGTAGCACCGGTGGTATATAAATGGTCTTCGTATTTTGGATTGGCTAAAAACGCCAGTTGGCCCGGTTTTGCTTCTTCAATTTTACCAAATGAAGCAACCGTTGCAGAAGCATCCCCTTCAACTTTTGCCTTAATGATGGCCGCTATCTGTGCCGCACTGAACTGCATGAATAATTACCTGTTTAACGTAAATAACAAATGTAATATTTTTTAGTATTGCCCCGCATGTTTTCATTAATAAGGGCATGGTCCACTTCCGAAATATCTTTTACAGTGCCATCCTTAAATAAAATGAGTATATGTTCATCCTCAAAATTATAGGTGCTGCTGCTGGCTTCACCGGTAAACACCAGCCAGCCCGCATCTTCTTTAGAAATGGAAAGCCTGGCTGCAATTTCTTCCGTTTTGTGCACAACAGACAATTCATCAAAAGGTTCTGCTGCATACTTTACTTTTAGTAGCTGCCTGTCTACAATGCCCCGGCATAAAATGGAAAGCACTTTATCGGGATGCTGGCACCAGTGTTTAATAGCCACAATTACATCATGATCATCAATGCTGCAAAACTGCTCCAGGGTAATATGATGCAGTGGCTTGTTAATAAAACTATTGAGCGGCTCATGGCAGCTGGCACCCACATGTTTTGCCCGCCTGATGATATGCCGCAGCATTTGTTCGGCACTCAGTACCGTTTTGTGCAGGTACACCTGCCAGTACATCAGGCGGCGTGCAACCAAAAACTTTTCTATTGAATAAATTCCTTTTTCTTCAATCATCAACTCGCCGTTGTGCACGGTGAGCATTTTAATGATGCGGTCGTAGCCGATGGCACCTTCAATTACGCCTGTAAAAAAGCTATCCCTCGTGAGGTAGTCCATCCTGTCCACGTCGAGCTGTCCGCTTACCAGTTGGTGCAGGAATTTTTTGGGATACTTGCCATTAAAAATTTCAATGGCCATTTGGAGTCGACCATTAAATTGTTTATTGAGATCAGTAATGATGAGCGACGATATTTCTTCATGATGGATACCTTCTGCAAGTACATGCTCCAGCGCATGCGAAAACGGGCCGTGGCCAATGTCATGTAGCAGTATGGCAATTTTGGCTGCCTGTTGCTCTTCTTCGGTGATGTCAATGCCCTTGCCACAGAGTTCCTGCAATGCCAGCCGCATCAAATGGTAGGCACCTAAGGAATGATGCAGCCTTGTATGAACGGCCCCCGGGTACACCAGGTGCGCCATCGCCATCTGGTGAATTCTTCTTAAACGCTGGTAAAAAGGATGCGCAATCAGCTGCAGCACCAACTCATCGTCAATGGTAATGAACCCATATACCGGGTCGTTTATGATCTTATGAAAACGCATGGCCTTATAGCTAAATTTTGTTAAATCTATTTAAAAGTGGAGCAAAGCTACGCATGCGGGTTTTAAAAAGGTAAATTTGTTCACAACCGTTAGCCGTTTCTCGTTTCAGGTTCCTCGTTGCATACACTCAAAATGTTCAGTTCATTTTCAGGCGCTTGGGGCACGAATATTGAACCTTAAACCTTTAAACATTAAACCTTAAACGTTTCAAATGAGTATAGCCAAAATTCTTTGGGTAGATGACGAGATCGACAGCCTGCAATCGCAGATCATGTTCCTTGAAAATAAAGGATACAGTGTGGATACAAAAACAAACGGCTTTGATGCTGTTGAATTTGTAAAAGACAATATCGTAGACGTTGTATTGATGGATGAAACCATGCCCGGCATCACAGGCCTGCAGGTGCTGCAGCAGATAAAAGAAGTGAACAGCACTTTGCCCGTGGTACTCATTACAAAAAACGAGGCGGAAAACCTGATGGACGAAGCCATCGGCAGCCAGATAAGCGATTACCTTATTAAGCCGGTAAATCCCAACCAGGTATGGTTAAGCCTTAAAAAGATAATTGACAACAAAAGACTGGTGGCGGAAAAAACCACCAGCGCCTACCAGCAGGAGTTCCGTAATCTTTTTATGGCGCTCAATAATAATCCCGATTACAACGAGTGGATGAACCTGTATAAAAAACTGGTGTACTGGGAACTGGAAATGGAAAAAAGTGACAGCCCTGAAATGCAGGAGGTATTTGCCACGCAAAAACAGGAAGCCAACACAGAATTTTTTAAATACGTTTCTAAAAATTATGCATCCTGGGTTTCACCCAAAAGCGTGGAAGGGCCCATCATGAGCCACAACCTCATGAAGTATAAAGTGCTTCCCCATCTTGAAAAAGATACGCCCTTGTTTTTTGTATTGATCGATAACCTTCGGTTTGACCAGTGGAAAGCCATCCAGCCCATTTTTGCAGAAAGTTTCAGGGTGATGGAAGAAGAAAGTTTTTATGCCATTCTTCCTACAGCCACGCAGTATGCACGAAACGCCATATTTGCCGGCATGTTACCCATCGATATTGAAAAAAAATATCCCAACCTCTGGAAGAATGACGAGGAAGAAGGTGGCAAAAACCTGAATGAGGAAGAATTTTTAAAAGGGCAGTTAAAAAGTCTTGGCAAGGGCGATTTGAAAATGTCGTTCACCAAGATCACCAATAACAATGATGCGCAAAAAATGGTAGACAATGTGCACAATATGATGCAGAATGATTTGAATGTGATCGTGTACAATTTTGTAGATATGCTAAGCCATGCCCGCACCGAAATGGAAGTGCTGAAAGAACTGGCAAGCGACGAAACAAGTTATCGCAGCATTACGCAAAGCTGGTTTGTACACAGCCCGCTGCACCAGGCGCTTAAAAAAATAGCAGACAAAAATGTAAACCTCGTGGTGGCCACCGACCATGGAAGCACCCGGGTAAGAACACCGGCAAAAGTGATCGGCGATAAACAAACCACCACCAACCTGCGCTACAAACATGGCCGCAATTTAAACTATGAGCCCAAAGATGTACTGGCTTTCAGGGATCCGAAGGAAGCAGGTTTGCCGGTGCCGAATGTGAACTCCAGCTTCATATTTGCAAAAGAAGACCTGTTTTTATGTTATCCAAACAACTACAATCATTTTGTGAATTATTATCGTAATACGTTTCAGCACGGTGGCATAAGCCTCGAAGAAATGATTGTGCCGGTGATAAGGATGAGCTCTAAATAGCCATTAACCGCAGGTCCACAGCATTTTTATTCCACATTTTGTGGAGAATGTTTTTTTGAAACGAACGGGTATTGGCGGAAGTTGCATTGGTTAAAAAAAGAAGAGGAGCATATGAAATTTACTCAGAATACATTGGACAAAATTGAAAAGATCGTAGAAGACAGCGGTTATATCATTCGTTATGAGCGGGGTACTTTTCAAAGTGGTTATTGCATACTGCAGGAAAAAAGGGTAGTGGTATTGAATAAGTTCTTACAAACCGAAGGGCGCATTAATACATTGGTAGACCTCATTCCGCAGCTCGACGTAAACTTTGATGCGCTTACGCTCGAAAGCCAGAAGTTGTATACCGAGCTTAT
>CBFGLL010000279.1:0-3593 GCA_965649585.1 uncultured Chitinophagaceae bacterium
AGGTTTGAAACGCCGGCAGCAGTTGCCGCATCAGTAAGTTCTTTGTATTTATCTTGTAAAGCCATTTTTTTAAGTTTTTGTGTAGGTTATTTAATGGTTAAGCTTGCAGCTTCAACTTTTTTTGGATTCAATGCATCCAGTGCAGCTTTGAGCTGTGTCCATTTTGCTTTTTCAATGGAACCTGTTACAGTAATCACACCATCGGCAACGGTGGCGGTTACAGTAGGATGATCTTTGGTGGCATCCCTAACGGCAGAACTTAGTGGGTCGTCGGCGGTAATTGTAACCGGAGGGGGAGGAGGAGCTGCAACAGTGGTATTATTCACCACTTCTTTTACGCCTTTTACGCCCTTGGCAGTTGATTCTGCAGAAGCCTGCGCTGCTGCATCTGCTACTTCACCACTCAGGGTAGCTACACCATCAGCTACCATTACCATCACGGTAGATGTGGAAGGATTTGCCTGGAGTTCTTTTTCAACATTTGCCTTTACATCGGCATCTTTTGGTTTGCAACTGGTGAATGCAAGCGCACCCGCCAGCACAAACATTGGTAATACTCTTAGTAATTTCATTTGTTTGAAGTTTTTTTTAGTGAACAATGCTTTATAGTAACAAATATAATGCCCTAACATACACCTAGGCCTATTATCTTAAATTTACAAACAACTTAGTCTGCCTCCATCTACCGGCAGGTTAATACCATTGATATAGGCCGCTGCAGGTGATGCCAGAAACGCCACTGCAGCACCAAATTCTTCCGGTTGCCCGATTCTGCCAGCAGGAATTTCTTTTACTAACTCAGCCATTATTTCATCTGCAGTTTTGCCGGAATCTTTCACTCTTTTTTCGATGATATAATCAGCCCTCACCGTTTTTGTAAAACCCGGCAATACATTGTTTACGGTGATGCCGTAAGGTGCCAGTTCCCCTGCCAGTGTTTTTGCCCAGTTGGCCACTGCAGCCCTGATGGTATTGCTTACACCCAGCCCGACAATGGGCTGCTTTACCGAAGTGGAAATAATATTAATGATTCGTCCAAAACCCGCTGCTTTCATACCCGGTACCACCGCAGTAGTAAGAATATGATTGTTGATAAGATGATTGTTGAAAGCTTTTAAAAATTCTTCCGGCTTTGCCTGCAGGGCAGGACCACCTGCGGGACCACCTGTATTGTTTACGAGGATATGCGCCACTGAACCACCATCTACATATTGATGAATAGCTGCGGAAACAGCCATGGTATCTTCAAAATCAGCAACGAGATACCGGTGTTGTTGCGAGCTGTTATTTGATAAACGGTTCACTCCCTCTTTTAGTTTTTCTTCATTGCGTGCTACCAATACAATATTGGCACCCAGCTGTGCCAGTTCTGCTGCGCTTGCCCATCCAAGGCCCTGGGTACTTCCACAAACGATGGCTGTTTTTCCGGATAGATCTAAATTCATAATTAAACTAATTTAAAGAACGGTCAGAGATTGCCGGGGTTGGTATTTTGGGCATCCTCCTGGTATTCAAAATACGTTGCTTTTTTTAATTGTTCCACTACGTTAAAGATAATAGGGCACATAGCATAATGCACCAGGGTGCCAAATAACCTAGATATAAAATTGTTTTTATGAAGGTGGGGAAACTCCCTGCATTCACTGAACCTGCTCTCGTAAGCGCTGCATTTATTTTCTTTTAAAAAATGGCAGGGGATGGTATTTATGATCATCATCTGGCTGCCGCATTCTACATACTGCGATTTAAATTGTTCGGATGTTAACTGAAGATGCCCGGCCATACGCTCCGCATCGGGCTCTGTAACATTTATCATCAGTTGCCGGCAGCAGGCTCCACATTGGGTGCAATCGATTTGGGGTGTCACCTGCTCGTTGAGGCGATGTACCGTTGCATCTACCAGTTTTGAATCTTGTTGCTTCAGGTATTCCCTGAAGGCGTCGTTTTCGCTTTCTCTTTCTTTCGCCAGGCGTGCAATAATATCCGGGTTTGTTTCAAGCAACATAAAAAATATAAGCTGCGAAATTACGATTCTACAATTTGAGGTAGTAAGGTTTTAATAAACGGGTAAATGCAGGGCTATATTGATGGTGGGCATCCTTAATGTATAGGCGCTCTGTGTTCACTGTTTTTTCGTTTCTTCCAAATATCCAGCAAACCCTGAAAGGGTTGGTATGTTTTTCAGACTGGTGCAGCAACAATTTATTATGGATGAAAAAGGCCTGTTTTGCTAATAATGTTTCAAATTCCAGCTCCCGGTGAAAGGGCAACAGGATGGCAGCTTCACCATCCGCAGAAAGCAACTGGTTTATTTTGCCGATTAATAAAGCAAGTGTTAACTGGGTATCATGTTTGGCTGCATTTTTTGCCGCATGTTCACTCTTTAGATCCTGTTCATAAAACGGGGGATTGCTGATAATAAAGTCATACATTTTACCGGGGTTAAACTGCAATATGTTTTCATTGAACACCCGGAGTTGATCAGTGAAAGGGGAGGATTCAAAATTCTGAGATGCCTGTGTTGCTGCGGCAACATCTAATTCAACAGCATCTACCTGTATTGAAGAGTTGGCCTGCGCCAACATTAAGGACAATAACCCTGTACCAGCGCCAATGTCGAGTACCTGTTTAAAATTTTTACCTTCTATGTTCTCCACTACCCAGGCCGCAAACACGCAGGAATCTGTACACACTTTCATAGCGCAGGCATCCTGCTGTATGGTGAATTGTTTAAATTGAAAGTAGCTGTTCAAAAAATAAAACGAATATGAAAAAAAACGAAGATGGTAAATAAAACAAATCAACTGGATTTAGCTCCATTCAGGCCTTGCGGTGGGGGTAATTTGGAGGTCAACAAAATCTTTGTTCAAATATTTATAGTGCGCAGCCATCGCAATCATACCCGCATTGTCGGTACAATATTGAAATGCCGGGATAAATGTTTGCCAGCCCATTTTTTTTCCAAGTTCCTGCAGCCCCAGGCGTAAACCGCTGTTGGCACTCACACCACCTGCAATACAAATATTTGTTACCCCTGTTTCAGCTGCCGCTTTTGTAAGCTTGTTGAGTAGTATGCTTACAATCCGGTGCTGGATGGATGCGCAGATATCGTTCAGGTTGTTTTTGATAAATTGTTGTTTTTCTTCTTCGGTGGCAGTAAAAGACTCCTTGTAAATAGTTGCCGTTCCAGCATTTTGCAGAAAATATAATATCGCTGTTTTTAAACCGGAGAAACTAAAATTGAGCCCTGGAATTTTTGGTTCAGGAAACTTGTAGGCAAGTGGATTTCCGTCTTTGGCATATTTATCAATGAGTGGTCCACCGGGGTAGGGCAGGCCGAGCAGTTTCGCCGACTTATCAAATGCTTCACCTGCTGCGTCATCAATTGTTTCGCCAATCACTTTCATTTGCTGTGGGCTTTCGCACAACACGATCTGCGTGTGGCCTCCGCTCACCGTGAGGCATAAAAAAGGAAATGCAGGTTTTGGATCCTCTACCAGGTTTGCCAGCACATGTGCCTGCATGTGATGCACGGCAATTAATGGTATATCGAGTGCCATCGCCAGGGATTTGTCGTATTGCGCCCCTACCAG
>CBFGLL010000280.1:0-3585 GCA_965649585.1 uncultured Chitinophagaceae bacterium
GTGGCGTATATTACCGGCATAAAGACGCAGTAATTCCTATGGCTGGTTTTGTGCTAAACAATCTCCACTTTACTTTTAGCTATGATGCAACAATTTCTTCTTTAAAGAATTTCAATAATTACCGTGGTGCCCTTGAGTTTTCACTTATTAAAAAAGGATTTTATGGTACAGGTGGCGACCGCCAAACCATGTGCCCAAGTTTTTAACTTTGTGTGAAAGCTTGAATTTCACGATTTTTGCCCCAAAATTTATTCATGTTGACTTCAACTACTCACGTTAAGCAGGCTTTTGTTGAACATGCTACCGCATTAAAAAAAATTTTGGGAGAGGCTTTTGTGCTTACAGATGAAGAAACCCTTCATAATTATGCTCATGATGAAACGGAGGACCTGCATTTTCTTCCCGATATCGTTATCAAGCCTTCTAGTGCTGAGGAATTATCAGCAGTGATGAAGATCTGTAATGAGCATAAAATTCCTGTAACACCCCGGGGCGCCGGCACTGGTTTAAGTGGAGGGGCGCTCCCGCACCTGGGTGGCGTGGTGGTAAGTTTTGAGCGCATGAATCAAATTGAGATTGATGAGCGCAACCTGCAGGTTACGGTGGGTCCAGGCGTAATTACCGAAGTGTTGCAAAATGCTGTGAAAGAAAAAGGCCTCTTTTATCCGCCCGATCCCAGCAGCAGGGGAAGTTGTTTTATCGGGGGAAATATTGCAGAAAACAGTGGTGGCCCCAAAGCAGTGAAATATGGCGTGGTAAAGGATTACGTGTTGAATCTACAGGTAGTACTACCCACGGGAGATATTATATGGACAGGTGCAAACGTATTGAAAAACTCCACGGGATACAATCTTACGCAGTTGATGGTAGGGAGTGAGGGTACTTTAGGATTGGTTACTAAAATCGTTTTGAAATTATTGCCGCATCCAAAGTACGATTTGTTGATGCTGGCGCCTTTTAATGATCTTGAAAAGGCCGGGGCCGCTGTGAGCGCCATCTTCCGTGCAGGATTTACGCCCAGCGCATTAGAACTCGTAGAAATTGACGCTCTTAAAATTGTAAGCAAGTTCGTGGACAGTACCGTGGTGCCCGTAACTGATGATATGCAGGCGCACCTGATCATCGAGGTGGATGGAAATGATATGGATGTATTGCTGCAGGAGATGGAGTCAATCGCAGGGCTGTTGACCGAATATGATTGCGGTGAAATATTTTTTGCAGATGATGCCCAGCAAAAAGCTGAGTTGTGGAAACTGCGGAGAAGGGTGGCGGAAGCTGTGAAATTAGATGGTTACAGTATTGAAGAAGATACCGTGGTGCCTAGGGCCGAATTGCCAAAATTGATAAGAGGCGTTAAACAATTGGGCAAAGAATATAATTTCGATGTGGTGTGTTATGGACATGCGGGTGATGGAAATCTCCATATCCGCATTAAAAAGGAAGGCAACATTTACAGCCTCAACAACCCGAATGTGATCCCGGCGCTGAATGCTTTATTTACCCTGGTAAAAGAATTAGGTGGAACCATCAGCGGCGAGCATGGCATCGGTTTAATTCAAAAAGAATATATGGGCATAATGTTTGGCACTACCCAGTTGGAAATTATGCGGGGTATAAAAAAGGTTTTTGATCCAAACAATATCCTCAACAGCGGTAAAATATTTGATTAATCATTCACCTTAACTATTATGAAAGGAAAATTAATTGTAGCAGTAATGTTTTTATTGGTCACTGCACCTGCATTGGCACAGGAGGAGGAAACGCCTAAAAAGAAAGGTTTCAAAAAAGAAAACCTGTTTACCGGTGGTAGTGTAAACCTGCAGTTTGGAAACAGGATCACATCGCTGGGTATCAGCCCGTATTTTGGCTATAGCCTTAACAAATTTATAGACCTGGCGGCATCTGCTAATTTTAACTATACCTCGCAGAGAGATTATTTTTATGATGGTGATAAAGTGCGGCAAACGGTGTATGGCCCGGGAGCATTTGTAAGAATTTACCCCGTGAAATTTTTATTTGCACAGGCACAGTACGAATTTAATATGATCAAACAAAAGTACCTGCCGGGCAATGGCTTACCAAATGAAAAAATAAGTTTTGATGCGCACAGCTTTTTAGTGGGGGCTGGTTATGCCGGCGGGCGTGGAGAAGAAGGGAATAGTTATTATTATATTTCCGTGCTTTGGGACCTGGGTAAAAATGAATACTCACCTTATAAAGACAACCAAAACAGGGCTGTGCCCATCATCAGGGCAGGGTATAACATTGCCTTGTTTCAAAAAGAGAATTTTTAAGAAGAGTTTGCGAATACTACAGGTACTCCAGTAGCTCGGATGCATTATTCAGTATCGTCATTTTCTCATGCGGTTTTCCGTACAGGAATCCTTCACCTTCCATTTGCATTATCTGGGCAATAAGGTGATCATAAAAGCCTGCGGTATTTAAGAAGAATATTTTTTTGTCATGAATGCTCAGCTGGTTCCAGGTGAGCATTTCAAATACTTCATCCATGGTGCCATAACCGCCCGGTAACACAATGGCTGCATCGCATTTTTCGTACAACATTTGTTTTCGTATATGCATGGTATCTACCACCAGCAATTCTGTGATGCCATTATGCTGGTGTTCATGAGCCGTCAATAAATGTGGTATGATGCCGATCACTTTTCCATTTTTTTCCAGTACAGCATTAGCTATAGCGCCCATCAGGCCTTTGTTTCCGCCACCATAAATTAATGTGATGTTGCGTTCTGCCATCAGGTAACCCAGTTCTTTTGTTTGTTGCTCGTATGCAGGATTGTTGCCCGATTTGCTTCCGCAAAAAACAGCAATTGCATGTATGTGCATAAATTAATGTTTAACAACAAAGGGAATTCATTTTTCTTTACCTTCAAAACTTATTTAAAATTTAATACAAACTTAAAAACCCATTATGTCTCCTGCGGTTCTGTTCTCTTTTGTAATCGGTTATTTTCTTCTTTTACTTGCGGTAGCCTGGTACACTTCCAGGGGTTCTAACAACCAATCTTTTTTTATTGGTGATAAAAACAGTAACTGGATGCTGGTGGCATTTGGTATGATTGGTACTTCGCTGAGCGGGGTCACATTTGTAAGTGTGCCCGGAACTGTAGGTACCAATTCATTCGCTTACTTTCAAATAGTGCTGGGATATTTTATAGGGTATCTCACTATTGCATACGTGCTGTTGCCGCTGTATTACAAAATGAACCTTACTTCCATTTACACCTACCTGGGTAACAGGCTTGGAGTTAAGTCTTACAAAACCGGGGCATCATTTTTTATTTTATCCAGGACGCTTGGCGCCACGGCAAGGTTATACCTTGTAATAAAAATTCTGCAGGACATCATACTGGCAGACCTGGGCGTTCCTTTTTGGGCCACCACCCTCATCATTCTTGCAATGATACTCATCTACACTTATGAAGGTGGGGTGAAAACAATCGTGTTTACCGATACACTGCAAACAACCTTTATGCTTGGTGGGCTGGTAGTGTGTATCCTTTATATTTTAAATACCATGGACCTTAGTTTTGGTGAAGCCATTAATGCTTTAAATACAGAAGG
>CBFGLL010000281.1:0-3565 GCA_965649585.1 uncultured Chitinophagaceae bacterium
TAAACTGTAAGTTACTATCGTTTATCCACAGGAAAAGCTGAAATGTTACTAAAAAGTTGTTAGGTTTTTTCGACGGTTGTTTAGCTTTAAATATTAAAAATCATTTAGTTATCATAAAAAAATGCAAAGAGGGTTGGCATTTTAAACATCGAACCTTACCTTTGCCACCGTTATCCAAGGAAAAATCATTTTATCATTTGTTTGTAGGACAGGATTTTTAAGACAGAGTAAGAACCAATAGATCAATCGAGAATAAACAGTTGAGTTAAATCCAATAGACCAAAGTCGTACATACGTTAAACCCAAATTTACGTATGAAAAACTTCAGGCTGACTGCTGTATTATTGTTTTCATTAGTTGGACTTTCATTTTCGGCAATTGCACAACCTTCGTTCAGGTTTATCGATGGTATCGAGCTGAACAACGATGCTGTTTATGCATCTGCTTCTGTTAATGCAGTTTCCGAATCTGTACAACCCATTTCTGCAACACCGGTTGCTCCCACCAAAATCAGTTTTAGTTCTCTTGCTACCGAAGCTTGTGTAAAGCTCCAGTTTAAGTATGCACAGTTGATCGATAGCGAAATAGAGTTCGTTTCCAACCTGGCATTGTTTGAATTTATTGATGAATGGTGGAGCGTAGCATACCGTTATGGTGGCACTACAAAAAAAGGAATTGATTGTAGTGCATTTAGCAGTTTACTAATGAGTACAGTATTCGGCATCAAACTACCCCGCACTGCAAGAGAGCAGTATAAACATGCTACTAAAATTTCATTGGAAGAAGCGAAAGAAGGGGATCTCCTGTTTTTCAACACCACCGGTGGGGTAAGTCATGTGGGAGTGTACCTTGCCAATAATTATTTTGTACATGCCAGCAGCAGCAGCGGTATCACCATCAGTAACCTGGACGATAGTTATTATAGCAAAAGATTTTTGGGTGCTAAACGCCCGGTGCAGGAAGATGCACAACTCTAAAAAATACGCAAGGGGCCAGCAGGGGTAAACTGTTGCTGATGCTTCTGACCAGGTACAAAATAGCCGCCCATTTGGAGCGGCCATTTTTTTTAGAAAATTCTTTGATTAACTCACCTGCTTTGTGATGATATAGTAATTCCTGTTTACCTTAAACCTGCCGGCATCAAAGTTTTTGGGTTGTTTCATAAACCTCCATTCTGCCGTAGGTTTGATGGTTTTTTGAACTGCTGAATTACTATCCAGTTGCACCCTTATAGGTAGTTGCAAACCGGGAACATTATTTGTCCAGCGATAGGCTATTTTTTTACCAACTACTTTATACTCCAGTGTTGGGATTTTTGTAGTGCGCAGGTATTGGTCAAAAACAGTGGAGAAATTAATGCCTGCTTTCTTACTGATATAATCTTCCACCTGTTGAGTGGTAACGGTTTGATGGTAAAAATCTTTATTTAAACCACGCAGTATCTGCCTGAATTTTTCATCATTATTTATAACAGTGCGGATGGTATGCAGCATGTTGCCACCCTTATTATACATATCGCCGCTTCCTTCTTTGTTTACACCATAAGGACCGATGATGGGAATATCATTTGAAATTCCTTTTCTTATACCCACCACGTAATCTGTTCCGGCTTCTTTGCCATAAAAATAATCGGTGAACAAAGTTTCACTGTAGTTGGTAAATCCTTCGTGCACCCACATATCGGCAATATCTTTTGTGGTGATATTGTTGCCAAACCACTCGTGTCCACTTTCATGGATAATGATGAAATCAAATTTCAGTCCCCAACCGCTGCCGGAAAGGTCTTTACCCAGGTAGCCATTCTGGTAACCGTTTCCATAAGCCACGGCGCTTTGGTGCTCCATGCCCAGGTGTGGCGATTCCACCAGTTTGTAACCATCTTCATAAAAAGGATAGGGGCCAAACCAATGTTCCAATGCTTTCAATGTTCTGTTGGCATCCGCAAATTGTTTCCTGGCTTTATCCAGGTTATAGTCTAAAACCCAGTAATCAAGATCGAGATTGCCTTTTTCACCCGCATACTTATCAGAAAAATGGGTGTACTTCCCGATATAAGGGATGATATTATAACTGTTGATTGGGTTTTTTACCGCCCACTGGTATTGCGTGTACCCGTTACCGATAGAATGTTTTTCAATCATCCTTCCGTTGCCCACGGCCATCAGGCTGTCTGGTGCGTTAATGCGTAGGGTAGCACCTTCTTCCGGCTCATCACTCTGATGATCTTTGCAGGGCATCCAGATGCTGGCACCGGCTCCCTGGCAGGCAATACTCATCCAGGGACTTCCCTGTTTATCTTTACGCCATATCCAACCACCATCCCATGGTGGCCTGCGTGCTTCAATGGGTTTACCCTGGAAATAAATGCTGATACTGGCGGGCCCGGGTTTTATTTTATACATCGCTTTCGGATCCCGGTATTCTACCCAATACACATTTCCTTCTCTTTTGGCAGGCAGTTTTTTTCCTTCATGTAGCACACTGTCTATCTGCATGGGTTCCTGCATGTCTATCTGCATTAATTTAGCGCCTTCGTCATAAAAGCGGATGGTATTAATGCCTTTAATTGTTTTGGTAGCAAAGTCTGGCTGAACGGTAATGTCGTAGTGCAACACATTCCATCCGAGGCGGCCCTCCCCAATACTTCCCCGAAGTGTATCCTGGCGGGTGAGTTGTTGTTTGTGATTGAGTGGCTGACAAAATGCACCGGTAGTGCAGCAGATCAGCATCGATAGCGTAAAAACCTTCATTTGATTTTTTAATATTTGTTTTCTAAAAATAAACAATAAAGAAAACAACCGCCGTTAAAGGATGGATAAATGGTAATTGCCCGGCTTTCCATAAATTTAGGACTTATGAACAGGATCTGCTTTTGCGTTTTGATGCTAATTTATTCATTGTTTTTTTTAGGCTGTGGTAATAGTAATAACCACGATAAAAAAATATTCCGCTACAATGAAACCACGGGTATTGCATCACTCGATCCTGCATTTGCCAAAAACCAGTCCATTATGTGGGCGATTCACCAGCTATACAGCACATTAGTGGAAGTAGATGAACGCCTTGAAATAAAACCATTGCTCGCCAAAAGCTGGGAGTTTAGTGACGATAAAAAGTCAATCACGTTTTTTTTACGTAAAGATGTTTTTTTTCATGATGACCCTGCATTCCCCGGCGGTAAAGGAAGGAGACTTACGGCACAGGACGTGGAATACAGTTTTAAACGCATCATGGATGCTGCCACTGCCAGCCCGGGTGCCTGGATATTCAACAATAGGGTGGATTCTGTTGAACCCTTTAAAGCACTTAATGACAGTAGCTTTTTATTGAAACTGCAAAAACCCTTTCATCCTATTCTTGGTATTTTAAGTATGCAGTATTGTTCTGTGGTGCCAAGAGAAGCAGTTGAAAAATACGGGCAGGATTTCCGGCGCCATCCCGTGGGAACAGGGCCTTTCAGCTTTGTAAACTGGGATGAAGGCCAGGCATTGATCCTACAAAAAAATCCCCATTATTTTGAAGTGGATGCTACGGGCAAACAACTGCCTTACCTCGATGGGATCAA
>CBFGLL010000282.1:0-3543 GCA_965649585.1 uncultured Chitinophagaceae bacterium
TAGGCAACCGCACCCAACAGGGCGGTAACGCCCACTATGGCCAATGAATATGCGGTGGCCGGCACGGGGTCAATTTTAAAAAGATATACCAGCACCGGCAAGGTTAATATGCTGCCGCCGCTCCCCATCAAACCCAGCGAAACTCCGATCAATACAGCCGCCACATATCCTGCTGCTTCCATAATTATGTTGTTGTAGCGGCAAATTTCTCTTAACCCTTAAACTTGCACCGCTACTTTTGTTACAGAAGTATAATTTTATTTCTACCCAGTTGTACTGCACCTTCTTCCTCCAGCTTTTTCAAAAGCCTCGACACTACTACTCTTGCAGTGCCTAACTCTGCAGCCAGCTGTTCATGCGTAACCAAAATGGTTTTATTACCCGTAAGCTTTTCTTTTTTTTGTAATAAATGCAGCAGGCGTTCATCCACTTTTTTAAAAGCAATGGCATTAATGATCTCCAGTAATTCTTCAAACCTTTTGTGGTACAACCGAAAAATGTAATCAAGCCATTGGGGATACTCCCTGATAAATAATGAGACTTTTTCTACTGGTAAAAAAAGAATTTCTGCTTCTTCCTCCACTTCCGCTTTTACCTTGCTCGTTTCGTGGTGCATACCTCCTAAAAACGACATGATACAACTTTCTCCCGCCTGCAGGTAGTACAGCAGTATCTCTCTTCCATCCTCATCGGTTCTTATTACTTTGATACTCCCCCTGGTAACGATAGGGATAGATCGTATGGAGGCGTTTTCATTAAGGATTACAGTGCCGGCCTCAAATGTTTTGCTGATGCCGTGGGCATACAACTGTTCGAGCAATTCGGGTGATGATTTAAATTCGGTATTAAGTACTGGTTCTTCCATGCTGCAAATTAGAAAAGCGGGTTTGTAAATAAAATGTATTAATTCCGGGATTGTTTATGTGCCGATATGTTTTTTCAGGCTTTGTTCAATAATTTTCAGGGGCGAAGCTATCGCATTGGTGTATTGGAAATTACCATCCCTGTTGTTGTTGATGGTCAGCTGGATAGGGGATGCTTCACTCTGGATGGCATTTACTTTAAAAGTATTTGAAGCCTCATCGTAAAACACGTAAGGAGCACCGGAAGACCCGAAACGAAAATACCCTTTGAGCAAATAACGCATTCCTTCAAATGTATAATTTCCCCCTATACGATCGGGAAATATGCCGAAATGATCTACAAAACCCTCAATGGTTGCTTTGTTCAATAACTTTCCCACTTCGCTGTTTGGTGAACTCTGGAGGCAATACAATGCGGCATCATCATTTTCAATAAAGGCAAAGGAAGGCTCTACAAATGGAATTTTATCAATGATACCCGCCGGACTGTCGATGATCTTATACAACGCTATGTCTTCGTGGTAATATGCTTCTACCAGCTCAAGGTCCAGTAAATAGGTATGCCGGTTGATGCCCGGTTCGGGAAAATAATTTCCTTGCGGAAACTTTTGGTTAAGCGAGGGCTCGTTGTAAAAAGCGGCATTCCGGAACTGTACAATAAGATTGGGTTTACAGAAACCCCTTTGTAGCAGGTTGATCCACCTGGTGTCAAAATTAATAGTGGCTAAAATGTTGATCACCTGTTGCAGGTCGTTTTGGTTCACCGGTAGCAGGTATCTTTTTTTTGAATTTGCGTCCAGCGGATAAAAACGTTCAAACACCTGTACCTGATCCGGCGTAAGTTGTGGTAATATTTCCGAGGTATATATCTTTTCTTCCACCGATTTAAAAAACCTGGCTTCTGTGCGCAGGTTGTGTGCTACGCTTAATATATAACCGTTACCAATATGAAAAGCGCAGATATTATTATCAAACTGCCTCCTGCTCAAGTCATCCGCATTTTGAATAAACATAATGCGGAATAAAGGAGATGTTTGTTCGTTAATGAGTTGTAATTTTTTTGATACCATATATCAAATGTACAATGCAGGCGCCATCAAAGCTGCAGATTCATCAGTAACTTTATACCTACGCTTATACCTATGTTATTTGTACAGGAAAATTCTATTGTAAGAGCCATATGGGGCAAGGCTGATACGGTGCTGTTTATTTTTGCGGGTGCTGCGGCAGAATTTGCATTAAACAAAGCGGTGGACTGGTTGTACTTTACGGGTAAATTGCCGGCTGATCCGCTCGGGCGGCTTTTTTCAACCGTTGAGTATGCTAAGAAAATTGTGTTTGCGCCGGCCGACGAGGCAAACAAAGCCATTAAATCATTAACGCATATTCATGCTGCCATTGAAAAGAGCAGGGGAGATACCATACCCGACTGGGCCTACAGGGATGTATTATTCATGCTGATCCACTATTCCATTGCCGCTTATGAATTGCTTGAACAAAAAATGAGCGAAGATGAAAAGCAGGAAGTGTATGATGTGTTTTACAGGGTGGGGCTGGGAATGGAATTGAAAGGATTACCACGCAATTATAAAGAGTGGTTGCCGGTGAGAGAAGCCCACCTGCAAGCCGATCTTGAAAAATCAGATTATACCATTGATCTTTTTAAACAATACAAAAAGCACCTTGGAGCCATGAGATTTAAAGTGCTTATAGAAGGGCAAAAATTAGTGGGGCCGCCCAGGGTAAAAGAACTACTGCAATTTTCTGAATTTTCTTTTTTATCGCCCGTTGTGCCCGTGTACAAAATAAGCCGGTTAATGAAAATGGACTGGCTATTAAAATCTATCCTGCTGCCTGCTGAATACAACGAACAGATCAATTCACTGGATATTCATAAAAAATCTTAAAAAGAGTTCCCGTCTATCATATCGCCGAGGTCGCTCACGCCCAATGTAAACCAGATGATGAGCACAGCCAGTACTATTTTTACAACCAGAGGGATAACGAATCCAAAACGCTCTTTAAAATATGCTGTGGCTGGCGGGAAATAAAGAAAGGAGAGAAGCAGGAAGAAATTTCCCGGCACCAGGTGCACGAAAAACAGGTTCAACAAACCTATCATAAAAACAATGATACCAAATAACCATCCGGCCAGGGGTGCGATTGCTGTTTTAGTTGTGGTCATGGGATAATTGTTGTTGTTACGAAATATCTGCAAGCATCATATCTACCTTATCAAATAATTCTCCCACTCCCACTGAGGCCCATAGGATAAATAATGCCAGCAGCAGTTTCAACCACCAGGGTAGGGATACACCTGTCCACTTTGCCAGGAGGGCGCCAACAGGTGGAAAAAACATAAGGGATAAAAAGATGATAAAAACACCGAAAAAAGGATCATTTCCCCAAAAACAATTAACGATCCCGATGGCTAAAAAAAGGATGCCGGCTATCCAGCCCAGCATTTGCCCTATGTTGAAACTATTGGTCATTGTTCAAATTATTAGTTATATAAAAGTGCTTTGGATTACAAAGTAAAGAAGCCGGGAGCTACCTGCCAAAATATTTTTTCTTTTTTGGATAAACGGTGGAGGTTACAACAATCGGGGGTCCATTTATTACCTTAAAAAAAAGGGTGAACTTTAAAGTTCACCCTGTAGTTATTATTTCTTTTTGGCTG
>CBFGLL010000283.1:0-3538 GCA_965649585.1 uncultured Chitinophagaceae bacterium
AAGTTTCGTCCCATAAAACCTAAGCATTACCAATGAAACATTTTTTATTTGCAGCAGCTATGCTGTGTACGGGCCAATGTATTGCCCAGGGAAATATCCTCAAAGACATCAGCCCTGCTTCCACCAACTCGGGTGAATATTTTTCTAACATCATCGACCTCAATGGTACTGCATATTTTGCAGCCAGGAGCCCGCAAATGGGGCAGGAGCTATTCAGGAGCGATGGCACTGCAGAAGGTACCACCGTGGTGAAAAATATCTGGAACAACAATGGCGGTGCGCTGTCCTATGGTGGCCTTACCAGAATGGGTAGCAACGTATATTTTACGGCATACGATGGTTATGATGCTACTGAACTCTGGAAGAGCAATGGTACTGCTGCAGGAACTCAACTGGTGGTAGACCTGTATGGCATTACCCGTTCTGTACCGAATAATATTACGGCAGTGGGAAGTACTTTATATTTTTCTGCAACCGATAACAGTACTTACGGTCGTGAACTTTTTAAAAGCGATGGTACGGCAGCAGGTACAGTGTTTCTTAAAGACATCAACGCCGGGGCAGCATCGTCTAACCCCGGAAATTTTACAGGGGTAGGCGGAATAACTTTTTTTACGGCCAATACAGCCGCAAATGGCATCGAGCTTTGGAAAACCAATGGCACGGCTGCGGGTACAGTGCTGGTGAAAGATATTTTGCCTGGCAGCAATTCTTCCAGTATTCAAAACCTTATAGCATTTAATGGCTTGCTTTACTTTATTGCCTATGATGCGATTGGTAATTTTGAGCTTTGGAAAAGTGATGGTACCACGGCAGGTACCGTAGTGGTAAAAGAAATCAATGCAACGGGTAGTGCCAACGTGCACAGCCTGGTGGAATTTAATGGCAGTATTTATTTTTCTGCTACCGACGGTATTAACGGTCAGGAATTGTGGAGGACTGATGGCACCGCAGCAGGCACTACTCTGGTGAAGGATATTAATCCTGGTGCTGCTGCCAGCAATGCCGCCCGCCTCGCCGTGATGGATGGCTACCTTTATTTTGCGGCAAGCGATGGCATCAATGGCCAGGAGTTGTGGAAGAGTGATGGTACCGAAGCGGGTACGCAACTGCTGGCAGATATCTGGCCGGGCTCCGCTTCCTCGGGCATCAGCGTTATTTTTCCTGCAAACGGCAGTTTATACATTAGCGCTAATGACGGCACAAATGGTGTAGAACTCTGGAAAAGCGATGGCACTGCTGCAGGTACCATTTTAGTGAAAGATATTTATCCAGGCAGCAACTCATCTAATGTAAACAGGTTTGCCCTGGTGGGTACAAAGGTTTTTTTTGTTGCCATAAATGACCTGGGCCAGGAATTATGGAGTACCGATGGCACAGCATCCGGCACAAAAATTACCAGGGAAATCTACAGAAGTGCAGCCAATTCTGACCCTTCACCCATGAGCACCGCAGCAGGTAACAAACTGATGTTTTCCGCCTACGACGGAGGCTCGGGCGAAAAATTATTTATCAGCGATGGCACTTCTGTTGGCACTACCATGCTCAACGTGCCGGATCTGCAAAGCGCTTACAATTTCGTTGATATCAATGGCACTGTTTATTTTTCAGGATATACTCCAGCATACGGTTACGAACTGTTTAAAAGTGATGGAACCGTTGGCGGCACTGTATTGGTGAAAGATATCAACCCTGGCACGGCGTCCGGTAGTCCGGGTGGTTTTTACTTTTTCAACAACCAGATTTATTTTACAGCCAGCACTGCTGCCAACGGGCAGGAACTCTGGAAAACAGACGGCACGGCCGCAGGCACTGTGATGGTAAAGGATATAGTTGCGGGTTCAGGTTCTTCTTATGTTTCAGCCTTCACAAAAGCGGGGAGCAATTTATTTTTCAGGGCGAGTACGCCGGCTACTGGGTACGAGTTATGGAAAACGGATGGTACAGCAGCAGGTACGGTGATGTTGAAAGATATTTATGGAGGTGTAAACTCTGCTATGCCAAGCCAGATGACAGATTACAACGGCATACTGCTTTTTTATGCAAATGACGGTACCAATGGTGGCGAATTGTGGAAGAGTGATGGCACAACAGCCGGCACGGTTTTATTAAAACAGATCAATGCCGGGTCGGCCCATGCTTCTCCTAACTATCTTACTATTTTTAATAACCTGGTATATTTTTCGGCTACCACCGCAGCCAACGGGCAGGAGCTTTGGAAGAGTGATGGCACTACTGCGGGCACCGTGTTGGTAAAAGATATTTACCCCGGCGCTGCCTCTGCAAATGTGAGCAGCATTTTTGCCAGCAGTGGCAGCCTTTACTTTTTGGCCAGCACGCCCGTCGGCACAGAACTATGGAAGAGTGACGGAACCGATGCCGGTACCAGTATGCTCAAAGATCTTAACCCCGGCAGCACCGGCAATGTAAGCCTTAACAGTTACAACGTGGTAACCATCGATGGCGTAGCCTACATGGTAGCCACGACTGACCAGGAAGGGCAGGAACTCTGGCGTACTGATGGAACTACTGCAGGTACTTATATGATCCATAATATCCCCGGAATAGAAGAAACCCGGCCTGAGTTTCTGATCACAAATGGCTTCCAGTTATTTTACCGTGGCTTCAGTATACCCTATGGTGTTGAGCCCATGAAATTCGACCCCTTGAATCCACTGCCGGTAACGCTGCTGGAGTTTGGCGGTCAATTGGTAAACAACCAGCAGGATGGTTTGCTGACCTGGAAAACTACCAATGAAATATCCCTCGCTTCTTTTGAATTAGAGCGTAGTACAGATGGCAGGAGCTTCACAAAGATCAGCCAGCACACTGCCGCCAATACAGCAGGCACCCATCATTACAATTACACAGACAGGCAGGTAGATGAACTTTCGGTACCTGTGCTGTATTACCGCTTAAAACAAATTGACATCGATGGTAAATTTTATTATTCGCAGGTGCTGCGTTTAAAAATGAACCTGGCAACAAATGTTGTAACCATTTATCCCAACCCTGCCACACACAAGGCCGTGCTGGAAATAGATGCGGTAAAGCCTTTTACTGCTACCGCCAGTATCGTTAACAGCAAGGGACAGCAACTTGCCAGCTACCAATGGCGGTTGCTAACAGGAACCAATACACGAACCCTGCCTGTTGATCATTTACCAGCCGGCATTTACTACATACATGTGCGGGATGAAAAGGGTTGGTTACAGGTAAAAAAATTGGTGAAGCAATAAAATGTTGCCGTATAAAATACTAAAGCCCTTCCCTGGTGGAAGGGTTTTTTATAGCTGATATAGGCGAATAAAAAATCAGCTATTTCAAGGTGCTTTTTATTCGTTCATTTATTAAAATTGATCGACTACAGTTAGGGTAATAGTATGTACGTCTCTGTTCCCCGGTTTAGTATCCCTCTTGAAAAAAACTAGCTAGCCAATAGGAGTGGAAGCTGAGGCTTACAAATATATTTTCAACTATCCATTCCACCAGCGGGATCATCCTCCTGCACACCGTAGTTACTAAGGCTTACAGCAAC
>CBFGLL010000284.1:0-3534 GCA_965649585.1 uncultured Chitinophagaceae bacterium
AAATTGCCTGGCGTATGGGTTATATTGATAAGGCACAACTTGAAAAGCTGGCGGAGGAACTGAAGAAAAGCGGGTATGGTGAATATTTAAAAAAAGTGAAGTAAATGGGATGCGCATTTGTATATAACATCAAACCCTCTACCAACTTTAGCAATAATTAAGATGAAGAAACTTATTGTAAAATGCATCCACCATTTGTTTAAGACCTGGCCAGCCGAGAGGGCCTTGTTATTTTTTACGAAAGATGCATTTGTAGGCTCGTTTACTTCCAGGCTGGTACCACCCAACACGAGTTATCCTAACCCAACCCATAAAGTTGCCCGGCAAAAAGGATACACTGTCAAGGTAAATTTGAACGACTATAACGATTGGAAGCTTTTCTGGGGATTAAAAGAGGTGGAACGTGAAGAGTTATACAAACTTGCAAAAGGAGCAAGGAATATAGTTGATATAGGTGTCAACAATGGATGGGTCATGATAAACCTGGCAACTATCGCCCGTGCAAATAACGGGCGGGTATTTGGATTCGAGCCACACCCTCAAACTTTTGAAAGAAGTTATAAGAACTTAACTTCCAATGGCATTACCAATGCCGAATTGTATAACCTTGGGTGCGGGGATGCAGCTGCAGAATTAACAATGATGAATGTGAAATCATCAAATAGTGGGCAGAACAGGATAGTAAGCGCACAGGAGGCAGCTCAAAACGAAACAAACAGTACAAAAGTAAAAGTTGTATTACTCGACGAACATTTAAGAGATATAGAACACATTGATCTCATTAAAATCGATGTGGAGGGATTTGAGAAAAAAGTACTTCAAGGGGCTATTGGCATTTTAAAAAAGGACAAACCTGTTTTATTCATCGAATTGGATGATGCGCTCCTTAAAAAAAACCAATCTTCGGCCGCGGATCTTGTAGGCTTTTTAGCAGACCTTGAATATTCAATTGTTGATGCCCGGACTGGGAGTGAAGTTTTAACTACAGGCTTGGACGCCTGCCATTTTGATATAATTTGCAAATAAATTTTTGCGTACGATAGCGGCATATGAGTTATTTCCGGTTATTGAATATTGTAAAAAATTCTGCGGGGGCTAAATCTGCCGGCATCTATCTTTTTTCAAATTTCTTCGCAAAAGCAACTTCCTTTTTATTAGTATTTATTTATTCAAACCCCTATTACATAAAAGTAGAAGAAAACGGGTTGCTCAGCCTATTAAACAATGGCGTTTATATTTTAATCCCTTTTATTTCTCTCGGTATATTACAATCCACCAGCGTAGATTTTTTCAAGCTGCAAAAACCTGAGTTTAGTGATGCCTTCACCACCAGTTTTGTAATGCCTGGGATCATAACGGTAGTAAGTATGCTATTGATGCTTGTATTAAAGGACCGGTTAAACGAGTTTTATAATTTCCCCGATGCCTTTTGTTATCTCATTCCTTTACTGGCATTTCTTTCATTTTGTGGCGAACAATTGGCTACTATAATCCGCAACCAAGGGCAACCGTATACTTTTCTAAAAGTTACTATGGTCAGGGTTTTTATTGAAATGGGCTTATCCGTTTCCCTGGTCGTGATGTTTGCCTGGGGATGGACAGGAAGGGCCGCGGGGATCCTGGTATCGAATCTTGTGCTTCTGGCTATTGCTTTGTTTTACTATAAAAAGCACGGTTACTTATTTGGCCAGGTACGTAAAAAATATTTTACTTCCGAACTAGCGTTTGCAATTCCAGTGATACTCATGCAGTGCTCCACGTTCTGCCTTTATGCCTCAGACAAATTTTTTCTTTCTTATTTTAACGATAACACTGAAGTAGGAATTTATAGTTATGCCTGCATTTTTTCGTCAATAGTTATCATCGTGAGTTCTGCACTCATTGGGTATGTTCGGCCTACATTATATAAGGCACTCGCTCAAAAAACGGCAAATGTGGCTACAATTAGAAGAACCTTTTTCTTTTACCTTTTAGGAAATTTTATTGGACTATTGGCTGTGCTCATTTTTACACCTGTTACTTACCGCTTATTGATCAATCACAACTATTATCCCGGCCTTGATTATTTTTATCTTATCTCGATAGGTTATTTTTTTTCTACTATTTTGTCATTTGTGTTTGCATTTATGCTTTTTTACAGGCAACGCAAAAAGATACTCATGGCTGCCGGCTTTGGCATAGTGCTGAGTTTAACATTGAACTCGCTTTTCATTAAGAATATGGGAGCTATGGGAGCAGCATGGGCTGTGTGTATTGGATATTTTGGCATGCTGCTGTTTTCGTCGATAATAAGCCAGGAAAATTTCAAATTTTTATTTTCGTCAAATAACGCTGCAACGTCTATACCGGGTGGCTGAATTTAATCCGTGACTCAAGAAACACGAACGTTAATGAAGAAAAAAGTTGTACATGTAATTGATAGCCTGGGTCGGGGAGGTGCTGAATCCATGCTGGTTTCTCTATTACCAGATTTGGGCCGGCATTACGATATTATACTTGTAACACTCAATGCTTCCAACGACTTTAACGAGGTTGACCTGCCTGTATATCGACATTACTGCCTGCATTGTACCTCCAAAGTTTCATACGCACGGGCTGTCTCCAAACTCCGGAGGATCATCAGCAATTATCGCCCGGCGCTGGTAAGAAGCCAGTTGTATTGGAGCACTGTCGTTGCACGGTTAGCAACCCCATCGGGCGTTCCTTTTATATTTAGTATTCATAGTAAACTTAGTGCAGATCCGTTCAGGAGTAAATTTCTTTACTGGCTGGAGAAATTAACTTACAGAAAAAAACAGCTGCTGGTTGCAGTTTCGCAGGCTGTGTTAGATGATTATGATAATAGCATTGGAATCAGGGGCCGGTGTTGTGTGATGAACAATTTTGTAAACGATGCTTTTTTTCAACAGGGTTATACCTTCGAAATACCAACTGGCGGATTGATTAAAATGCTTGCGGTAGGGAATCTAAAAAAAGTTAAAAATTATCGTTTTCTACTCGGCGTGATGTTGCGTTTAAAGAACAAGTTACCAATACAGCTAGATATTGTAGGAGAAGGTGATCAGAGAGCAGATCTCCAGGAATTTATTGACCTACACCAGTTAAATGTTAATTTGTTAGGCATGCGATCAGATGTGGCGACATTGTTACCTGGCTATCATTTGTACATCATGTGTAGTGTGCATGAGGGGTTTGGAAATGCACCGGTAGAAGCTATGGCAGTAGGCCTGCCTTTATTGCTCAATGATACCGACACAATGAGAGAGGTATCAACAGGCAATGCCATATTCTATATGAGTAATGACGAAGCGTCCCTTACACACGTTATCCTGGATATTCCAACACAGCAGAACTTATTAATATCTTTGTCTGAGAACGGAAAAGAAATTGCAAGAGAACGCTATACAAAAAAGGTTTATTTGCAAAAGCTAATTGAGTTATACGAATCAATATTGTAAATTTTTTAGCATAATATTTAAAATTCACAAAATCAAGTTTTCAAATGTGTGGTATCGCCGGGTTGATTGACTATCG
>CBFGLL010000285.1:0-3531 GCA_965649585.1 uncultured Chitinophagaceae bacterium
ATACGCTGGATGTGTTTTACCCGGAGAGGATGGCGCAACGTATTTTGGGCATGGGTGATATTGTGAGCCTTGTTGAAAAAGCACAGGAACAATATGATGCTGCCGAAGCAGCCAAACTCGAAAAGCGTATCCGAAAAAATCAATTCGATTTTGAAGATTTTAAAACGCAATTGCAGCAGATCAAAAAAATGGGTAACCTTAAAGACCTCATGGCGATGATTCCCGGGGTAGGAAAACAGATCAAAGATCTCGATATTAATGATGATGCCTTCAAGGGCATTGAGGCTTTGATCAATTCAATGACGCTGGAAGAAAGGCGCAATCCCGATTTGATCAACCCCAGCAGGAAGGAACGTATTGCCAGGGGAAGCGGGAAAGATTTAAGTGAGCTCAACGCATTTTTAAAACAATTTGAGCAAATGAAAAACATGATGAAGATGATGAATAAAATGCCGATGGGTCGTATGCCCGGCATGATGAGGAGGTAATTTTCCCTGTTCAGCTAATTAAAGCCCCAAACCCTTGAAGTTTGGGGCTTGTTTTTTTATATTTATTGAGAGATGCACAGGCAACCTTATAAATAATGTTGCCGTATTGTGTACAAACAAAATCAACCATCGTATTAAACTGCGCATTTTGCCAGAACGGCCGGACTTAAACGATATCATTCGTGGTTGCTGCAACCTTGACCGGGTTAGCCAGAAATTGTTTTACCAACAGTTTTATGGTTATGCCGCAGCTATCTGTATGCGTTATTGTAGCAATGAAGATGATATTACACAGGTGGTAAATGATGGTTTTTTAAAAGTGTACAACTCACTCAAAGATTTTAGCCCCCGACACTCCGATGTAGAATCTTCTTTAAAAGGTTGGATGAAACGCATTATGATCAACACCGCTATTGATCATCTCAGGAAAAACAATCGCCGGTTTTTGGTTGCCGAAATTCATGATCAGCATTTTAATGTTACTGAAGAGTCGGCAAATTCAGTCGACAGAATGAGCTACAAGGAAATCCTTGCCATCATCCAGAAATTATCGCCTGTTTATAGAACGGTGTTTAACCTGTACGTGATGGACGGTTTTAAACATGAAGAAATTGCCAGCCAGTTGAATATTTCAGTGGGTGCATCTAAATCAAACCTGGCCAAGGCCCGGGCTAATATTCAAAAAATGTTGAAGGAAACGGATATAAACTATTATGAACAAAAAGCCATTTAACGAAATTGAGGAGCAGATAAAAGCTTCAGCCGGGGGATGGGAACCCTCGTTTGATGAGGCATCATGGGAGCATATGGAAAAAATGCTCGACGGCCAGGACGACCGTCGAAGGCCCATTGCATGGTGGGTTTGGCTTATTCCCGTGTTGCTGGGTGGAGTGATTACTGGCTACTTTTTTATGGGAAATAGGGAAGACAAGGAAGGACATTCAAATAATAAGATCACCAGTTCCAAAGATATTCAGGAAAAATTAAGTTCTCCTGTAATCCCCAACGATACAACAGTTGGTGTAGGCTTGGGCAATACAGGCAAGGAAACTTCAGGCAATGTTGATGAACCAACAGCTCCAACTACAGCCCAGGGCGGCGTTGACGAAGCAACCGAGTATTCTTCATTCAGCAGTGCAAGCACCAAAGCAAATATGCGTGCCAGGGTTTCTTCCCCGCTTATTACCGATGATGTAATGTTTACAATTGCAGCTAAGGACCGGGAAAAGAAAATGACAGCAGCATCGGCAAACATTAGCGTGAGTGCAGCTACCGCTTCGGGAACAAACAACGAAAATCAAAAAGCACTTGTTGCAAATGCCGATCCTATACCCGCTGTTGTAGAACAAACGAACGATACAGCGCCATCATTGTCACCCATCAAAAAAAATGAAGGGGGAGATTCCGCAAAAAAAATAAAGACTGAACCATTAATTTCCGCAGCTCCGACGGAGGAGAAAAAATCAAGATCCCTGTCGAAATTTTATTTTTCAGTCTCCGGCGGAATTGATGGAACTGGGGTTGATTTTCCGGGGCTGAATAAGTTTGCTCCGAGGATCGGGTTGTCCGTTGGGTATCATCTCAACAATAACCTGAGTGTGGCATCGGGAATTTTTGCCGGCAACAAAAAATACGTGGCGGGCAAGGATGACTATAAAGCAAAGGCCGGTTCTTACTGGGCATTGGTAGATATTAAAGAAGTGGATGCCAACTGCAGGGTATTTGAAATACCGCTTTGGTTGCGCTATGATTTTTCCGAAAAAAAATCTCTGCGGCCTTTTGCGATGGCCGGTATTTCTTCTTTCATCATGGACAAGGAAGACTACGAATATTATTATTATAGGTCAGGTAATCCTTACTGGGCAGAGCACAGCTATAAGGGAAACAGTCATTTGTTTTCAGTGCTTCGATTGGTTGCAGGTCTTGAGAAAAAAGTTTCGGATAATTTCTTTCTCTCCCTTCAACCGGGCCTGGCTATTCCATTAGCGGGCGTGGGAGAAGGACAGGTAAAATTGTACTCCACTGAACTTTTGATCGGTTTAAAATACCGCCCATTCAAAAAAGTAAAATAAGCAACCATTTATTTTTCTCATGCGTATAGATCAAAACAACACGTATGAGCTACAAAAATTATTACAGCATACTCCTTATTGCTGCAGCCATATTTTCCGGCAATCTTATTTCATGCAGTAAAGGTGGCAGCGACAGCCCTGCCGATCCATGCGCAGGCAAAACCATAACTCTAACGGCAACGGCTACCCCAAGTAATGGTTGCGGCGGAGCCACGGGTTCTATCACCGCATCTGCCACCGGAAGTTCCGGTTTCACTTATAAAGTAGGCAGCGGAGCTTTCCAGGCATCAGGCATTTTTAATGGAATAGCACCCGGCAATCATGTGGTAACGGTAAAGGATGTTGACGGGTGCACAAAAACTCAGTCTGTAGCGGTTACTTCTACCGGCAATTCCTTTACCATTACCACTTCTACTACCCCCACCAGCGGCTGCAATAGTACCGATGGATCGGTTACCATCACCGCAACTGGGAGTACAGGTTATCAATATAAACTGGAGGCCAACGGTACTTACGGCGCATCCAACATTTTTAATAACCTGGCTTCGGGCGCTCACACCGTTTTTGTAAAAGATGCTGCAGGTTGTGAAAACTCCCAGGCAATCAATATTACCGCATCCACTACACCCGGGCCAAAGTTTACAGCGGTAAGAAACCTTATTAATGCTAAATGCATCAGTTGCCACAGTGGAGCAGCCCCTGCCGGCAACAGGGATTGGACGGTAAACTGCAACGTTGTTATCAACAAAACCTTGATCAATAACCGGGCTGTGATAGTTGGAGATATGCCACAGGGAGGACCACCATTGTCTGCAGCAGAAAAACAAATCATTACAGACTGGATCAATGCCGGAGGTTTACTTACCAACTAAACAATATGAAGAAAATCGTTAGCCTTTTATTCATACTGGTTTTTGTTTCTGCAACAAATGCCCAGGACACCACAGCAGTGAGTTGGAACGAGCAGGAGA
>CBFGLL010000286.1:0-3525 GCA_965649585.1 uncultured Chitinophagaceae bacterium
GTTGATTTTTCTATAGATTATGGAGCAAGGCCTAAAACAGAACTTAACATCTGGTGGTCATCCTGGAATGTATTGCAGGTATAAGTGGTACCATTTATCCATGCACCCTGAGGCACATATAAACTATTACCCATTACCACGCCCATTTTATAGGTATATGCAAGGCTGCAGTCTGCATTGTATTCGCTTTGGTGGCGAAGACCTAATGTATGCCCGGCTTCATGCGCTACAATCTCTGCGATATAATGAGGACCATTGTATAATTTATCGCTGAACACAAAGGCCGGTGTGCCATTGCCCCAGCTAAAAGAACCTACGTAAGAAATACCACTTACGCCGCCATACCAATAACTGGTGGGAGTAACAACAACACGTATACGACGGGCGCTGTTAGCATTGTTGTACACAGTTTCGTTGTCGGTAACAGTTACTTTGTAAGCTGCATACAGCGCAGCCACTTCATTTACCACCTGTGCTTTTTGATCGGCATTCAATGCTGCTGGATCACAGTTGAGCGTTTGCCCTCCATTCCAGTAGCTGCTTCTTAGCTGTTCTCCGTCAAAATCAATATAAATGCAGGAGTATCCTGAACCGCTGGTATTCGGTTGGTTTTTGATGGGTTTGCCCTTGGCGGTAGAAGCATTGGCGGCTTCAAAATTTCGGAGCAGGGCATCAGCATCGTATTCGCATACGGTGGGATGGGTGGCTCTTAAATGTTCGGGAATTACGGGGCTGTTTTCAGCAATTGTTTCGGTAGATTTTTGGCAGGAGCTAATAACAAAAAGGCAAGCCACTGCCACAAAGCAAAGGTTTTTCTTCATTGATGTTGGTTGATAAAAATTAGATACTAGATTTCCGCCCAGTTTTAGCAACAACTGCACCATACATGTGTTGATATTACACAAAGCACATATTCAATAAAAAAATGCTGGTATTTTAATTCGCCTTGAACCCGTTATGTTAAAAAATATTTTTAAAATATTTTCCACCAAATGCAGGCGGGCAAAGGGTTCTACGTTTATGATTGTATTTAAGAATGATGTTATAAGTAGAGGTTATACTACCTGTTGGTTACACTAACAGCAGCGTGTACACGCTGTTTAAAAACATCGCAACATTAAAAATTCAAAAAGCAGTACTACAGCTGCCAGGAAATTTTACTACAACACATTATTGCTATGATGCATCTTTTTTATATCCTTAAAAAAAATACTACCTTATCATTCATAACAGGAACAGCTCACTGCCTGCAGGCAGCCCAGCGTTCTTTGTACAGGCCCGAAACATGAAAAAAATATTTAAACAAAAAAACCAGGAACCTTCCATTGATGTGATCCTGAAACTACTTGAGCTGGCACATGAAAAAAGGCCGGAGGCTGCTTTTATCAGCAGCCTTTTGATGCAGTACAGGGAGCGGGGCGGACTCAGCAAAAAACAAATGGAAGGGCTCCATTCCAAAACAAGTAAAATAGAAGGCATACCTCCGCAATACCTCGCCACCCTGCAGGCCATCATCTTAAAAAAATACAGTAACCACAAATCCGTTGCTACGGCCCCCGCAACCCCGCCAAAGGATGATGAGGATGAGCCAATGGTAAAATCAATACTGGCTGCTTTTCCCGAACATAAAAGGGTGCTCTTTTTCCAGGCCAAACTACATAACAGGTTACCCCTTACCCCACCCGAAAAAGACGAGTTGAAGAAGTTTTATAAAATATTAATAAAATGAGAAAGAAGCAGTTTGTTAACGTTTTTTAGCAAATTAGGAATAAGCATGGCATCATTTTCATAGTCTATGGGGTAATAAAAACCTTTGATCATGAAAAAACTATTATTCCTTCTTGTTACTGCAATATTTGCGTTTGCTGCCCCTTCTTTAGCACAGGGAAAAGGCAACGGCAATGGTAAGGGTAAAAAACAAAAAACGCATAAACAACATAAACAAAAAGGCGGCTACGACAGGGATGATCGTGACGACGCCCGCTGGGACGACCGACGCAACGACGACCGTCGCTACGATAACAACCAGGGCAAATATTCTAAAAATGCTCCCCGCAAAGTGAGGGACGCATTTTACAGGGATTATCCCAATGCACGTAATGTAAGCTGGACCAAAGACCGTGGTGTGTGGACCGCACATTTTGATGGTAGCGGATTGTTTGGTGGAGCCAATAGCGCCAGCTATGCTGCCAATGGCCAAAGAGTGGGCACCAATAATAATAACACGGGTGTTTTTGGAAAACGGAGCACCGACCGTAACGACAGAACTCCTACACAAACACAAAGGCGTTCTCCCATTGATGTGATCCTGGGACGAAATTAAGATATCATTTGTTTCACTTTGAGGTAGCCGCTCCGACAAATTCGGAGCGGCTTTTTTATATCGCAGGTTGACCTGATTAACGGGATCACCGGATTGCCTGATTTAATAATCCTGGTCATTAATAGCATTTGTTACTGATGGAGTTGCTATGCATGGTTTAAAACCTTCCATGTATTTACCTACTGCTGTTTGCAAAAATGATTTACCTTAAGCCTCCTCAAAAAATCAACAACTATGTCTCCAAAATTATTTCTCTTAAGCATTGGCCTTGCTGCGGGCAGTGTGGCTTTTTCTCAAAACACGGCAGATAAAATAAAAGAACAGGGATTGCAAAAATCAAAAGTGATGGATTATGCATTCCAGCTCACGGATGTAAGCGGTCCACGGTTAACGAATTCTCCCGGCTATTTCAGGGCCGCCAACTGGGCAAAGAATGAACTTACAAAACTGGGTCTTACCAATGCCGCATTGGAACCATGGGGTGATTTTGGCAAGGGCTGGGAGCTCAAAAAATCTTATATCGCCATGACGGCTCCTTACTACCGCCCGCTCATTGGTTTTCCAAAAACATGGACAAAAGCAGCCAAGGGAAATAATGTTGACATTATCGTGGTAAAGGCAAAAGACTCGGCAGAGCTGCAGGCTTACCGCGGCAAATTGAAAAATAAAGTGGTACTGCTTTTTAAAAAAGATACCCTGAAGCCAACTTTTAAACCCGATGCTGAACGGCATACCGACGACGCACTTGCTAAGATGGCAGCCGCAGAGCCACCCAAACCAAGAGAAGGCGGCCCAAGAAGAACCGTAACAGGAAGCAAACCCCTGCCAACCTTGTTAAGAGAAATGGCAGATGCCGAAGGGGCAGTAGCATTATTAAGCGCCAGCACAAGAGGGCACGACGGAACGTTATTTGTGCAGGGCGGTGGCCCCTATGGAGCAAAAGATCCCGAAAACTTCCCCGATATGATGGTAGCTTTTGAAGACTACATGAGCCTGCAAAGACTCGCAGAAGCTGCTGTTCCCGTAAAGCTCGATATAGAAACACAGACAGCTTTTTTTGACAAAGACATAAAGGGCTATAATGTAGTTGCAGAAATAAAAGGAACAGATCCTAAGTTGAAAGATGAGATCGTAATGCTTGGCGGCCACCTCGATAGCTGGCAGGGAAGCACTGGCGCAACTGATAATGCTGCCGGTTGTGC
>CBFGLL010000287.1:0-3497 GCA_965649585.1 uncultured Chitinophagaceae bacterium
GAAAACCGGGAACTGGAGGAGCTTGCAGAAAAAAATGGTATCAAAACAAATGAAGCCTGCACCCTTGTAATGCTCTCAACTTCACAGTATTAATACAGCGGCACAAAAAAATTGATCTTTGCTCATACTAAATTCATGTTGGTTGGCGTTTTAACAGGTAGAATTTAATATCCAATACTGTTCTAAAACCAATTACCATGAAACCCGTGAGAAAAACCACGTTAACACTAGTGGTATGCCTTTTCGCATGCTGCTCGGCTTTCAGCCAAACAGGCAACACAAAACCTGCTTTGTTTGCCAACTTTCCTTCTAATCTTGCTATCAGCGAACTGAGCCTGCAAAACATTATGTTGCTACAACAAGATGCCAGCACCACCCTTCAATTTGGCAATGGCTTCAACTTCCCGGGCAATGTATTACGCAATGAAGTTCAACCAGGTAATGTAAAAACAGTCATCTTCCGCTCCTCATCATTTGATAACGCTATTTTCCAGCTTTCGGTTTTCCAGGACGAAAGAGGACTACTGAATTATACAGGCCGCATAATGAATGTAAGGGCCGCAGACGGGTATGTGCTTCAAAAAACATCGTCTGATACCTATGAGCTTAAAAAATTCCAAACCGACAGTGTTCTAGAAACCTGTTTCCAATAATTCCAATCATCCATCCTGTTTATAAAAACGTAAACAATGAAAAACTTTACCTTTAAAATTGTATGTTCAGTACTATGCCTGCTTCCTGCTGCAACATTTGCCCAGGTAGCAAAACTGAACAGCCTTCCCACAGCAACAGCAACCATTTACATTGACTTTGACGGCGAAACGGTTAATTCCGGCTTCTGGAACAGTGGCAACACATTGCAATGTGCGCCTGCAGAGCTTTCTGCTGCGCAAATTGAAGAGATCTTCAATAGGGTTTCAGAAGATTACAGGCCATTTAATATTAACATCACAACCGATCTTACAAAATACAATGCTGCACCTGCCAATCGCAGGGTACGCATTATTGTTACCCCTACCAGCGCATGGCGCCCTGGTGTAGGCGGTATCGCTTATACTGGCTCATTTACCTGGGGGGATAATACACCTGCATTCGTTTTCAGCGATAAGTTATACAACAATACCAAACATGTGGCAGAATGTATTTCGCATGAAAGCGGGCACACTGTTGGGCTTACCCACCAGTCAAGGTATGATAACAACTGTGGCCTGGTAGAAACTTATAACATCGGTAATGGTTCAGGAGAAATTAGCTGGGCACCAGTGATGGGCAACAGCTATTACAGGAACATGACAGGTTGGAACAACGGACCAACGCCACAGGGATGCACCAACACGCAGGACAATCTATCGATTATAACTTCTCAAAATGGTTTTACTTACCGTACAGATGATCACACTGATGCGCTTAACAATACAGCAACAGCGGTTTCGGGTGCCTTTATTAAAGACGGTATCATTACAACTACCAACGACAAAGATGCATTTAAATATACCGTAACTACTACAACAGCATTCCATATGGATGCAGTTCCTTACAGTGTTGGAACCAATAATGCAGGTGCCAACCTCGATATTATGATCCAGCTCTACAATGGATCTACATTAATCAGAACCTACAATCCTACCAGCAGCATGAGCGTAGTAATTGATACTACTTTTAATGCCGGCACTTACTACTTCCTGGTATCTGGCGTAGGAAATGAATTTGGTGGAGATTATGGCAGCCTCGGTTCTTACAAACTGACCGGTGTTACAGGTGCTTTACCTATTCATGATGTAAGACTGGCAGGTAATACAGATAAAAATGAGCATAACCTTAGCTGGTCAATTATCGCCGACGAACCAATAAAAACACAGGTGATGGAAGTATCCGTTGATGGAACCAACTTCCGTGAAATAGGAACAATAAACACTACTACAAATGCGTTTAAATATACCACCTACCTGGCAGGTAATTTATACTACAGGTTAAAGGTGATTTCAGTAATTGACCAAACTGCGTATTCAAACGTGGTGGTATTGAGATCAACAGGTGGATTAGTAAAAACATTCAACGTTTCTACTTTTGTTCGCAACGAAATTTCAGTAGCTGCGGATGAACAATACCAGTACAAGTTGAGTGATATTAACGGAAGAACAATTGCTACCGGCAACGGGGTAAAAGGGCTCAACAAAATAAATATCGACCGCCAGGCACCAGGTATGTATATCCTTCAACTGGCAGGCACAAACGAAAAAACAACAGAACGAATTATAAAACAGTAAGGTAGATTCATGTGTAAGTTTAGGGGACAGCGTTAGGGGCTGTCCTCTTTTTTTTGTGGTTAATACACGAATTGTTCATCAATGTTAGTGGAAATTAATCGGGGGCGAATTACACAAATTCTAAAGACCTTTTGAACCACCGCCTACTGGGTACTGACTCCCGACTAACGACTCTGAACTCCCGACTACCCACGCCCGACTGCTTTTTCCACATATTCACAAATGGCTCCTTAATTAACTATTCGTTCATCTGTTATGTTCTTTTAATGGTTAATTTTAAAGAAACCCTTTATTTAATTATGCTTTGGAGAAAATTCAACGGCGATTCCATTAAGCTTCCCATCAAGGATGCGGTGGAGCAAGCCATCAAAAGAGAAACATCCGAAGGATACAGGTTGAAAGTATGTATCGGAACCGACAGCCAGGTAAAAGGCAAGGAAACAGAATTTGCAACGGTGATCGTTTTTTTACGGGAAGGACATGGAGGATTCATGTTTTTACACAATGAAAAAACGCATCATAGCTACAGCATCAAAGAAAGAATGCTGGTGGAAGTTGCAAAAAGCATCGAGATCGCTTACGAACTCTGCAACCTGTTTACAGCGTACAATGTAGACATGGAAGTACATGCCGACATTAACACCAACCCCCAGTTTAAAAGCAATGAAGCCTTAAGGGAAGCCATGGGTTATATCCTCGGGATGGGCTTTGCCTTTAAAGCAAAACCGGAAGCCTTTGCCAGTAGCTGCTGCGCAGATAAGGCAGTGAATTAAACTGGTTCTGCCTCATGTAGTATAAAGCAGTGCGCTGCTTTCAGCACCCTATCCCCCAGACTGTTTGAAATTAAATTGTTGAATGCCGCTGGCTTGGCTAATTGCAGGTGAACTGCCAGGGCTACCCTTCTTCTGCCAACTCCTCGTTCATCTCGTTTATAAAATCCAGTACCTTATCACGGCCTTGTTTTTTAACAGCACTTGTTACAAAATGCCTTGGCAAAAACATCCAGGTTTTTTTCATAGCATTTAAAAAGTCCTTTACATTTTTACTTACTACCCTTTGTGTTTCCTTATCTGCTTTTGTAAATACCAGGCTGAACGGTACTTCCCATTTTTTGAGTGTCTCTAAAAACTCGAGGTCAATTTTCTGTGGTGAGTGGCGGGCATCTATCAGTACAAATACCTGGGAAAGGTTTTCTCTCTTTTTTAAATAATGTTCTATCATCTGCTCCCA
>CBFGLL010000288.1:0-3486 GCA_965649585.1 uncultured Chitinophagaceae bacterium
CGATTCAGGGTTTTGCATCCAAAGCAACGTTTGTTTGCACTGTATAATTCGGGTACCCGGGAAAAAGATTTTTATCATTTTGAAAACTGCAGTTTTGCCTTTGCAAAGGGCGCTGATGGGGAAAGTTCATTGTTTGGTGCGGTATTCAGTGGTAACACCCTTTTTGAAAATTACCACGGCAACGAAATTATCAAAATTCATCTCAATGGGGTCATCGTAACAGGCAGCCGAAATGCGTCGGTACCTTCACGGTTTATTAGCAGCGGACCATTGTTATTATTTCCTGCCAATTCCAACGGTAAACAATTAACCCAATTCGTTTTAGGACGCACCATGGTGGGCGGCACAGATAACAGTGGGTACCTGAGGTTTGAAATTGGCAAAGCAAGTGCTTTGTTTGGATATTTTGATCAGACGTTTGAAGTAGGTTCTAATACAACACTTGTTAACCGAAAAGATGGGCAGCTGGCTATTTTAACAGGGAATATAAATAACAGCGGAAAAATAATTCTGGAGGATGGAAGCTTCACGGCTTTTTTTCAACCCATCGCAATTAACTCCACAAACAAAGCATCCTTTTATCTGTATCCTGAGGCAAAAATGGGCGTTCATCCATCCTGGAAAAAAACTTTGGATGGGTTGGGTAGTGGTCTTGGTCTGCATCACATGAAATTGAACACCCACACCAGGTTTGGCGGAATTAACAGGGAAATACCTCCGGGGCGTCGGGCGCAGTAATATTAATGAATCCTATCACCTCTCACTTCCTCGCTGTTCATCAGGTCTTTTTCATAGGTTAACCATTCCTGCCAACGCCTGCGCACAATTTTTTTGTCGATATAATGCTCTGCCAGGGTAATAAATAGCGTATAATGCCCGGCTTCGCTTTCCATGAATTTCCGGTAGAACCTGCGCATGTAGGCGTCATCCAATCCTTCACTCAACCTTTTAAACCGTTCACAGCTCCTGGCTTCAATCAATGCCATGATCAACATCTGATCAAGAAATCTTTCTGTGGGGCTGCCATCTTTTTTTTGAAACTGCAGTAATTTATTTACGTAGATATCTTTTCGTTGGCGCCCCAATGGCAGGTTGCGCTTTTTTAATTCAGCCAATACCTGCCTGAAATGGCCCCATTCTTCTGTAACGATGGGGCTAAGCTCCTGCACCAATAAATCTTTTTCTGGGTTTTTGGTGATAAGCGAAATGCAGGTGGTAGCAGCTTTCTGCTCGCAGTATGCATGGTCCGTTAAAATCTCCTGCAGTTGTAATTCGGCCAGGTTTACCCACCTGGGGTCGGTGGGCAGCTTTAAGCCTAAAATATTTTTTACGTCTATACTTTCTTCCTGGTTCATGGAGCAAAAATAAACCGGGTTAACAATATAACCCGGTTTAAATAGGAGTAAGATGCTTTAGTTATTCTTTCGCCATAAAATACAGTCCTCCGCCAGTGGTTGCAGGTGCAGTTCCCCAGGTACCTTCCATAAAGGTTTTCTGGCTATTTATTGTGGCAGATGTTGAATAGGAGTTGCCTCCCGTGATGTAAGTGTACGTAGTAGTAAGTGTAGATCCTGATATGCTGTAAGTGCCTTCTGCTTTGCTTGCAGCAGTCGTGTCGGAACCGTCATACACTCTCACGGTACCATTTGATCGTAGTAACATACTCCATGGTAATGCAGGATATGCAGTGGTTCCACCATATTTCCCTTTCCAATAACCTACATGGGTTGGGGTGGGATCGGGGTCGTCTTTTTCGCATGAGGTAAACATTACACTGGCGGATAAAAGGATAGCGGACAGAAAAAAGATCTTTTTCATAATAGATGTTTTTTTGGTTAATAAAATAATCCTGCAAATATCCCTGCTTTGAATATACCACACAATACGCCATTTGGGTAATAATGCTGTTACTGCAGTAATGGTAAAATGATTAATTTAGAGCGGCCTAAACACAGTTCATGAGAATAGTTTTTTTCCTGCTTTCACTGCTCGTTACCATTGGTCTTGTAGTGATACTTAATACAAAATTAGTTTTACCTGCTCCACTTGGTAAACTGCTCGCACCACAATCGGGCGTGTGGCAAAATGCGGAACCATCCAACGAAAATTTCAGCGCCGACTTGTCGTTTCCGAACCTCAAGGGAAATACCAGTGTGTATTTTGATGAAAGATTAGTTCCCCACGTTTTTGCAGAAGATGAAAATGATGCCTATTTCGTGCAGGGATACCTGCATGCAAAGTTCAGGTTGTGGCAAATGGACTTGCAGGTGCGTTCGGCCGCCGGCAGGGTTAGTGAATTGTTTGGCGACATGGCGCTCAACCATGATAGGGAATTCAGAAGGCTGGGCATGGTGTATGCTGCGGAAAATTCTTTAAAGGCGATGGAAGCAGACCCCGTGATTAAAGCCAGTTGCGACGCTTATACAGCAGGTGTGAATTCATTTATAAAATCGCTCACGGCTGCCAGTCTCCCGCTCGAGTATAAACTGCTCGGTTATGAACCGGAACTGTGGAGCAATTTTAAAAGTGCCTTGTTTTTAAAATACATGAGTTATGACCTGGCCGCTCATGAAAATGATTTCGAACTCACCAATGCAAGATCATTTTTTTCTAAGCAGGATTTCGACCTGCTGTACCCGGTAAACCAGGATTCACTGGATCCTATTATTCCTAAGGGTACCATTTTTACTGCACCTGCAACGGTTGTGGCTCAGCCTGCGAATGCTGACTCCATTTATTTCAAGGACAGTGTGGGTGTTGATAAGGCCAACAGGCCGAACCCTGCCAATGGCAGTAACAACTGGGCTGTAAGCGGCGCAAAAACGGCCAGCGGTGCACCCATACTGTGTAATGATCCTCACCTGGGATTAAATTTGCCTTCTTTATGGTACGAAATGCAACTGAGCACCCCAGCTTTCAATGCATATGGCGTGAGTTTCCCGGGAGCTCCCAGCATTATCATTGGTTTTAACGATAGCTGCGCATTTGGTTTTACCAACGGCGGCAGAGATGTAAGAGACTATTACGAAATACAATTCAAGGATGATAGCAGGAAGGAATACTGGTTCAATGATCAATGGCAGAAAACGGAATTCAGATTTGAAGAAATAAAGATCGCCGGTAAAACTACCATGATAGATACGGTAGCTTATACCGTTTTTGGCCCCGTGATGTTTGATGCTTCCTATTCCGGTAATCGCTCCGGCAATAGAAAGAATTTTGCTGTGCGATGGAAAGCACATGATGCGAGTAATGAACTGGCCATCTTTAATAAACTGAATCATGCAAAAAATTATGCTGATTATTCAGCAGCGGTAACCAACCTGCATACCCCTGGACAAAACGTGGTGTTTGCATCTAAGAGTGGCGATATTGCTATTCGTACACAAGGCGAATGGCCGGCAAAATGGAAGGGGCAGGGGGATTTTATCATGCCGGGAACTGATAGTGCCTACATGTGGCAATACATGATCCCTCAATCAGAAG
>CBFGLL010000289.1:0-3470 GCA_965649585.1 uncultured Chitinophagaceae bacterium
TGCTTGGAGAAAATGGAAAACGCCTTGCCACTGGAAGGATCGTACTTCAACGATGATCAATTTTTTTTCATATAAAGCCGCCCGGGTAGGGCGGCTTTTTTTTTTGGATGAAACGGCCGGGAAACCCTTAAAATATTTAACTTCGGCGTCCATTAAAACTGCGGCAGGCAAGTATTATCACCAAAAAACAAACTGACTGCACCTTGAAAAATCCAGGTCGCTTGCATTGGTATAAAACCCCCACTGTGTTTTTAACGAACAATTATTTACCACCAAACAAAAAAAATGAAAAAGATTTTACTTTTTTTCTCTGTGATGCTTGTTTTTTTCTCCGTGGCACCTGCGCAGGAGATTGAAAAAAATGTGGCAGTACAACTGGTTGAAAAAAATCTTGCGGGCATTGGCTTAAGCACCCGGGACCTCGCAGACCTGCGGGTGTCAAATGCTTACCACAACCGCCATGCAGGCACCGACCTTGTGTACCTGCAGCAACAGCACAAAAACGTTCCCATCTTAAACCAGTTACTGGTACTGGCATTTAAAAATGGGCAATTGGTTTCAAAGGCCGGAAACTTTTATCGTGGCTTTGAGAAGATGAGTATTCCTGTTTCTGAAACTCCATCAGTGAGCGCAGAAATGGCGGCTATCAAAACAATTACTGTAAAACAAATTCTTCCCAAAGAATCCTTACAGCCTACTACAATTGCAACTAATAAGATGAGTTTTGGTAAAGCAGGCATTTCCAATGAAAATATTACTGCTGAACTGATGTGGGAGATTGAAGAAAAAAGTCAGAAACCGGTGTTGGTTTGGCAGGTATATTTTGTTCCGAAAACTACTTCCGATTATTGGCTGGTAAGAATAAATGCAAATGATAACAGTATTGTAAGTGAACATAACCTCACCGTGTATTGCAACTGGGACGATCCTAATCATAAAAATGAAAAGGGCCACAACCATGGGGAAATTGCACAAAACAACCCGGCTATTGATGTTGCTCCTTTATCACAAAGATCAGAACTGGGTCCCGAAATTGTAAATGGAGCAAGCTACCGGGTAATTCCCTTCCCGGCAGAAAGTCCCCAACATCCCGGTGGAACACATGCTTTAAGAACAGATCCATGGACTGCAGCTCCCGGTAATGCTACCAGCTTGAAATGGCACAGCGATGGAACCGACTATACTTACACAAGAGGCAATAATGTGTGGGCTTATCATGATCGCACCAATGGCAATACGCCGATCGTTGCAAATTCTGCAGCCAGTACCACTACGCCGGATCCATTGACTTTTGATTTCACTCCAAATTTCAATGCGAATCCTACGCAAACTACCCCCGTGAGTAACCAGCAGTTCAACATCACCAATTTATTTTACTGGAACAATGTAATTCATGATGTATTGTATCAATATGGATTTGATGAACCAGGAGGAAACTTCCAGGCAAATAACCAGGGACGTGGCGGTGTTGGAAACGACTACGTGATGGCAGAAGCACAGGATGGTGCAGGCACAAACAACGCAAATTTTGCTACCCCTGCTGACGGCGGTCGCCCGAGGATGCAAATGTTTTTATGGGACGGTCCACCAAAAATGACTGTAAACACTCCTGGATCTATTGCAGGTAATTATACCTGTGTAGAAAGTAATTTTAGTACGGCTAACCTGCTTGTAAACGTGGGACCTGTAACAGCGCAGGTAGTGTGGTACAACGATCCTACGGGTGGCACGCATGAAGCATGTACGGCCATAGCAGCAGGAAGCCTCGCTGGCAAGATTGCCCTGATCGACAGGGGTAACTGCAATTTCACAGTAAAAGTAAAAAATGCACAGGATGCAGGTGCTGTAGCGGTAATCATGGTAAATAATGTTCCCGATCCCCCGATTATTATGGGAGGTGGGCCTGATAATACGATCGTCATTCCTGCTGTAATGATTTCGCAGGCTGATGGTGCACTCATTGCTGCCCAATTAGCGAACAATGTAAATGTTACGTTGTCTGCTGTAATGGTAGATGGCGATGTGGATAACGGAGTTGTGGTACACGAATTCGGCCATGGTATCAGCAACAGGCTTGCAGGTGGACCCGCACAATCAGGATGTGTATCCAATGCAGAGCATATGGGCGAAGGATGGAGCGATTATTTCTGCCTGATGTTAACCCAGGATTGGGCAGGCTCCAATGTAAACTCAGGTTTTACCACGCCCAGGGCAATTGGTACTTATGCAGCAGGGCAGCCGATAACCGGACCTGGCATTCGCACACAAAAATATTCAACCGACTTTTCAATCAACAACCTGGTGTATACAGCAACTTTACCAGGTACCGGTATGCAACATACCCGTGGTGAACTTTGGGCAGCCACTTTATGGGATATGACCTGGAACATCATCCAGCAAACAAATTCCATCACTCCAAGTATTTATAATGGAGCAGGAACCGGTGGAAACGTTATCGCTTTAAGACTGGTAATGGAAGGTTTGAAATTACAACCATGTAATTCCGGCTTTATTGATGGTAGAGATGCGATATTAAAAGCTGATGAAATCTTATATGGTGGCGCTTATAGCTGCGCTATCAGGGAGGCATTCAGGAGAAGAGGTATGGGCGCATTTGCATCGCAGGGAAGTGCCAATAATGTAACCGACCAGGTGCCAGACTTTAGCTCTGCAGTAACAATGAAATTAACTGCCAGCGCTACAGAAGTGGCCGAAGGTCAGAACGTGACTTATACCAACACTTTGGTTTCCTGCGGACCGGTTACAAATTTTGTGTTGAGAGATACCCTTCCTACCAACGTAACCTATGTTTCAGGTGGTACTTATGATGCGGCAACAAGGGTGGTAAGTTTCCCTGTAAACTTTGCTGCAGCAGGTACTCAAACTTATTCTTTCACCGTAACGGCTAACAGTGGCAGCTATTATGCCCCTACTACCTATTTAAATGAAGTAGTAGCCGCTGCGGCCATTCCTGCAACCTTAACAGCCAGCTCTAATACAGCAACAGTTTGGACGGGCACTTCGGCACAAAGCCATAGTGCACCTAATTCTGTATTTAGTCCCAATTCAGCTTCACCTTCGGAGCAAATACTGAGAACTACCAATGCTATAACATTAGGCAGCAACCAGTCTGCTGTATCTTTCTGGCATAAGTACGATACCGAAGCTACTTTCGATGGTGGTGTTGTAGAGATCAGTACAGATGGTGGTACCAACTGGACCGACCTGGAAACTAAAATGATCCTCGGTTATTATAACGGTAAAATTGACCTTACGGCCGGTACTTCCATTCAAGGCAAAAAAGCCTACACCGGTTCCGTAGCAAACTTTATAAAAACAGATATTAATCTCAGCGCATACGCAGGCCAGTCGGCTCATTTACGCTGGAGATTTGTATCAGATAACGGTACTGCCGTAACGGGTTGGTATGTTGATGACATCCTTGTAAAAAATGAAGCGGTTGTAAATAT
>CBFGLL010000290.1:0-3467 GCA_965649585.1 uncultured Chitinophagaceae bacterium
ACCAAGCATTAAAACCGGGGATCTTGCTTTATTTATGCTAAATGAACTTACAAGGAACGAATATGAAAGGCAGCGGGTGGGCATCAGCAATACCTAATACCATTTTATGGCAAGCTATACATATCGCAAATCCGTTTTTGAAAAAGAAAAAGTTTTCCATCTTGCTGATGATTCATTGATTATTGAAGAAGCAGACGGGACAAATATAAAAATCAATTACGAGGATATTTCACTCGTACGATTAATATATGCACCGGGCCGGTTGCGTAGCAACAACTACCAATGTACCATCGAAAGCAATAAAAGAGATCATTTTTTTGCAAGCAGCAGCTTTGTATCGTTTGCCAATTTCAAATCTGATCCACTCCGCTACCGGGCATTCGTAAAAGAGCTGATTGCAAAATTGAGTGCAGCAAACCCTGAAGTGTCATTACGGAGCGGCAAAACAAGGAAAGGATATATTTTTTCAGTGGTTATTATGCTGGCACTTTTTTTTGCAATAGCGCTGTTAATTTATTTGATGGGCGATTACATGTCATCCATCAGCTGGCTTAAATTCATTTTGATTTTATTATTGATACCCATGGCTTTGAGTTACGTAATGAAAAACAGGCCAGGAGTTTTTACGGCAGACAACATCCCACCAAAACTGCTACCTGCTTAGATTTAAGAGCCTGTTAACGATAAACGAAAAATTTTGTACAATCTTGCAGCGGTAAAAATAAAAATGTGAAAATATTCTTTACTGGTTTGCTTTTGTTTTCGGCATACATAGTTAGTGCGCAAAAAGTGGACAGCATGTTTGTGCACTTGTACACCGACAGTTTAAAAAAGGGAACCTATAATTACATAAATGTGGACGGGCTGCTATCTAACGGTAACTGGCAACCGCTGGATACCAACCACGTTGAGTTTAGAAGTAGTGCAGGCAAATTTTATGGAAACCAGCTATGGGTAGCGCCGGATTTTGAGGGAGATAAAATTACGATTGACGCCATTCTTATTTCTGACAGAACCCAGCACAAAAAGTTTGATATGTACATTAAGCGGCTGGAGAATCCAACAGTATTACCAACTGAGGATGACATCATCAACACCAAAAAGAAAAAGAAAAAATCGTAGGAACATAAAAAACCCCGCAGTTGCGGGGCTTTCTTTTATGCAAACTTTTTAGCGTCTTCCAAAAATTTGGCGAGCCCGATATCGGTAAGCGGATGTTTTAATAATCCTAAAATAGAATCAAGCGGGCAGGTACATACGTCGGCCCCTGCTTCGGCACACTTAATAATATGATTCGGGTTGCGGATGGAAGCGGCTAATATTTCTGATTTAAATCCTTGTACAGAAAATATCTGGCTCAGCTGGTGAATGAGTTCCATTCCATCCCAGCCACTATCGTCAATACGACCAATAAACGGAGAAATATAATTGGCGCCTGCCTTGGCTGCAAGAATTGCCTGCCCTGCAGAGAATACAAGGGTACAATTAGTTTTTATCCCGTTTTGTGCAAACCATTTTAATGCTTTTACACCGTCTTTGATCATCGGCACTTTTACCACGATGTTTTTATGAATCGCTGCTAATTTTTTTCCTTCTGCCACAATTCCGTCAAAGTCGGTTGACACTACTTCTGCACTAATATCACCATCTACCATTTCGCAAATGGTTTTGTAGTGTTGCATCACCGCATCGTGCCCTTTTATACCTTCTTTGGCCATCAGGGATGGATTGGTAGTAACCCCGTCTAAAATGCCGAGATCGTTGGCTTCTTTTATCTGCTCGAGATTGGCAGTGTCGATGAAAAATTTCATAAGCAATAAAAATAGGTGAATGAATATGATGTGGCTATTGATAGCCCAGACAATATTAAATAAAAAATGGCAAGTTACTTACATCGCACCGCTCAACCACCTACCCTTGCTACCTTCCGGTCCTGGGGGAGTTCAGCAGGAGCTGGTCGTATAAGACTTGCCGGCGCAAAGATAGGGGAAAACAAATTTTTATTCATTGTGAATCAAAGATTTTCTTCCTGTTTTTCTAAAATCAAAAAACCTTTATACTTTTTTGTGACAAACCCATGGCTGTAAATTTTTATAACAAGTCTGTTAACATTTTATGCAACCATTACTGGCATATTATTAGGCATTTACAGTAAATTGCGGGCGATTCCCTAAACAGATATTATGAAGATTGACATTTTGGCCATCGCCGCCCACCCAGACGATGCAGAGTTGAGTTGTGCAGGTGTGCTGTTGCTGGAAAAGAAAAAGGGCAGAACAACGGGAATCATAGATCTTACACAAGGCGAACTGGGTACAAGGGGCACTGCAGAAACGAGGAAAAAAGAATCAGAGGAGGCATCTGCCATTCTGCAACTGGATGTACGGGAAAACCTGGGACTAAGAGATGGTTTTTTCCAGAATGTTGAGCATGACCAATTGAAGGTAATAGAAGCGATCAGGAAATATCAACCGGAAATTGTGTTGTGTAATGCACCAGAAGACCGGCACCCCGATCATGGGCGGGCAGCAGCATTGATAAACGACGCTTGTTTTTTATCGGGGCTCAGGAAAGTGCAAACAACCCTTGATGGTGTAGAACAGGAAGCATGGCGGCCGAAATATGTGCTGCATTTTATACAGGATCGGTTTTTACAACCCGATTTTGTAGTTGACATCAGCGAGGTGATGGATACCAAACTGGAATCCATCAAGGCATATGGTACACAGTTTCATAATCCCAACCTCCAGGAACCCCAGACCTATATTTCAACACCCGACTTTTTAGATAGCATTATCTACCGGGCAAAAATGATGGGAAAAATGATCGGCGTTAAATACGCTGAGGGCTTTATATCAAAAAAAATGATTGGCATCCGCTCGTTGGATGCCCTTGTACAAGAAAATACTTAATAAACTATGAGCAACTTTGTAACTCCAAAATTCCGCAACATCAACCGCTCCAATTTTCACCAGGAGCTGAAAAGGCGAGTGAATAATTATTTTGTTGAAAACAAAAAACCACCCACAGGCAACTGGAACCTGTATTTTAAAGCAATTCTTTTTTGGGTATTGTATATCGCTTTATACGTGCACGTGGTGTTTTTTACTCCCACTGCCTGGGTCGCTATTGTAGAATGCCTGGCCATGGGTGGACTTACGGCTGCCATTGGTTTTAATGTAATGCACGATGGGGGGCATGGTAGCTTTAGCAACAGTAAATTCTGGAATAAAATTGCAGCATACAGTGTAAATGCATTGGGCGCAAGTGGCCTGATGTGGAACAACAAGCACAATATCATTCACCATACTTATACTAATATTGATGGTGTAGATGATGATATCGAAATTAAACCCATGCTTCGCATGTGCGAAACACAAAAGCATTATAAAATTCATAAGTACCAACATATTTACGTGTGGTTTCTCTATACCCTGCTGTTGATCATTTGGGTATTTATGACAGAC
>CBFGLL010000291.1:0-3448 GCA_965649585.1 uncultured Chitinophagaceae bacterium
TCATGCCTACCAATGATTTGCTGTGGCTGCGCAGGTAATCCTGCATGTAGCTTTCGGCATAAGGATTTACCTGGCTGCTGTAAGGGAGCTTGGGATTGTATGAAAATTTGGAGAATAGGTTTTTAAAGCCGTAACGGGTGAGCTGGCTGAAGTATTGAACTTTATCCTGCTTAGGAACAGCGCCTTTTTTTACGATCTCTTCAATCACTTCATTTTCTACAACAGTGTCTTTTGCAGACAGCGTATCGCCGGGTAATATTATTTCGCTGGCAGGCATTTGCTGAGCCCGGGCGAATGTACCGGAGAGTAAAACGATACTTAAAACAGATATGCGTAAAAATGTTATCATAGTTTTCTTCCACAGTTGTTGAACGAGCTTAGTTTTTTTCGATGCCGACTTCGACAAGCTCAGCCTGACATATGATTTAGCCAGGAGTTCCGGGTTTTCGATGCCGACTTCGACAGGCTCAGCCTGACATCTTTTTTGTGAAATGATCTGGCTTCGACAAACTTACCGAACATATCCGGGAAAAGTGCAGCCTGACATTCTTATTGCTCCGACTGGCATTTTAATTTTCAATGCCGACTTCGACAGGCTTCCCGAAAATATCCGGGACAAATGCAGCCTGACATTCTAGTTAACCAGGTGTTCTTAGTTTTCCAACAACTGCTTTGATATGTGCAGCAAAGTTAATTCATTCCCTCTTTTGCTGATGACCTGCAGGCCAAATGGCATGTTATTACTGTGTGAAAACAAGGGGAGGGAAATGGCGGGTGTACCGGTTAAATTGGCCAGAACTGTGTAAATATCAGCAAGATACATGGCAATGGGGTCTTTATCATTCTCGCCAATGGTAAATGCCGTTTGAGGGCTATTGGGCAGGATAATGGCATCATATTCTTCGAAAATTTGCTCCATTTTAGCTACGAGCAGGGCCCTTATCTTTTGCGCCTTAGTGTAATAGGCATCATAATAGCCTGTGCTCAATACAAAAGTGCCGAGCAGGATCCGTCTTTTTACTTCGGGTCCAAAACCTTCTGTGCGGTTGTTTTTGTAAAACTCGTTTAAATCCGTTGTAGCCAGTTTGCTTTGATGACCATACCGCACGCCGTCGTAACGGCTGAGGTTGCTGCTGGCTTCGGCAGTGGTGAGCACATAATAGGCCGGAACAATAAAATCGATGAGGTCAAAGGTTACGGGCTCTACCACATGGCCTGTTGATGTTAACCTGCGTTGAAGATCTTTTATTTTTTCTTTTATTTCTTCATCGATTGATGGATGATCAATTGCCTCGGGGAAATAACAAAAGCGGTATTTTTTTTCGGGGCTGGTATTTAATGGAAACAGCCCATGTGCAGGTTGTACACTCATGGTGCTGTCATTAACATCATGCTTACTCATGATATCGAGCAGCAGCGCCACGTCGTCTATATTTTTTCCAAAGATGCCCACCTGGTCGAAAGAGGATGCATAGGCCAATAAACCATAACGGGAGAGCTGGCCATAAGAAGGTTTTAAACCAATGATGCCGCAAAAGTCTGCCGGTTGCCTTACAGATCCGCCGGTATCGCTACCGAGGCTTAGCATGCAGAGACCAGCCTGTACTGCCACGGCACTACCGCCGGAGGATCCACCTGGCACTTTATTGTTGTCGATGGCGTTTAAAACTTTGCCATACACTGAATTTTCATTGCTGCTACCCATGGCAAATTCATCGCAGTTGCAATTGCCGATGATGATGGCTTCTTCGTCTATCAGGTGTTGTAAAACGGTGGCTGTATATAGAGAAGTAAAATCTTTTAGTATGGCGGAGGCGGCAGTAACGGTATGATCTTTATAACAGATCACATCTTTAATGGCGATCACAACGCCATGTAATTTTTTGATTGGCTGGCCCGTCCTTCTTTGTTCATCAAGTTGCCGGGCCCGGGCAAGGGCTTCGTTTTTATATACGTCTACAAAAGCATTCAGGTGCTGTTGGGCTGCTATCTGCTCCAGGTAATATGACACAGCATCGGTACAACTCGTTTGTTGTTCCTGTAGTTGTTGCTGGTAATTTGAAATAGTAGTGAAGGAAAACATGAAGCAGCAGGCAGGCTTTAAAAAATAGCCGGAGCAATCAGTACATTACTAATGGCTCCGGCTAAGCAATAAAGAAAAATATTTTTATTGAACCTCTTGTTTGGTGGCGGTAGGGGTAGTGCTGCGTGTTTTTTCATTCATCCCTTCTTCTATTTCACTGCGCACAGAATTTTTAGCATCATTAAACTCACGCATACCACGGCCGATACCTCTCATCAATTCAGGAATTTTTCTTCCTCCGAATAATAAAAGTACCACCAGGATTATCAGTATCCATTCTCCACCGCCTGGCAGGGAGAATAATAATACCGGGCTCATCATATCAAGTAACATAATTGAAATTTTAGAGTGTAAAGATATACGTTTTTGACGTAAGCTTATCCTAAAGGTTCAATGCTTTTTACGTTAACGTGATGATAATAAAATTAACGGAGATAACGGCCGCATTTGGCTTTGCCATTTGCCGCTTCTGATACGGTGATGCCTTTGGAACATGAACTAAAGAAAATAGTTGCCGACACGGCGATAACGCAAAACAATACTGTCTTTTTCATCTAAAAGTGGTTTACTTGTTTAAAATTGGTAAGCGTAAACTTGGGGATAATCTTTCGACAGGTATTGAGATGGACAGTAAAAATATAGTTTTTTTGGATATGAACTGCATTTGCGAGGCGGCGGCGTCTAAAAAAAATTATGAATGGCTGAAAATCAATGATGTAGCAAAAATCAATGATTTTAACTTAATCATCGCACCTGATATTATTTGCTCGCAGGCAACTTGTAGAGTGTTTTATTATGTAGTTCCATCCATTTTGAGGGGTCGGCAATATTGGTCCAACCGAACTGTCGGTACAACTCATGGGCATCGCTGGTGAGGAGTACCCACCTTCTGAGCCCCTGTAAGCAGGGGTGCTGCATAATAGTTTCCATTAGCCATTTCGATAATCCGCGGCCCCGATACTCTTGTGTTATATATAAATCACCTAAATATGCAATAGTGGCAAAATCGGATATAACCCTTGCAAATCCTACCTGTTTGTTATGATGGTAAATGCCAAAACACAAAGCGTTCTCTACTGATTTTAGTACTGTTTCCTTTGGGATTCCCCTACTCCAGTAGGCCTCAGTAGAGAGGAAGGTATGGATAGCGTCTATATTGAGCCTTTCTTTGTTTGTGGAGATTTCAAATTCATTTTTTCGTGAAGTGATTGCATTCATGGTAACACATTTATTTAAAATTAAATGAATTTATAAGATGGAAATTTTATAGAGGATCTATGTTAACGGTACGGTGCACCGGGGGTACAAGAAATAAAAAAACGGGAAGCAATTGCTTCCCGTTTCAAGTATATACAAAGACAATTA
>CBFGLL010000292.1:0-3439 GCA_965649585.1 uncultured Chitinophagaceae bacterium
TCAATCAGGTTACGATACGCAGGATTTTGTAGCGCCTGATAAAGCCTACAATGCACTACATGGTTGCTGTAAGTACGACAGGAAATCTACCACTGAAAAAAGCGATAAGGCGGCAAACTGCTGCGATGCTGATGGCAAATGCAGCAAAGATATGGCTGATTGCAAGGGTAAAGATTGTTGTAAAGGTGCCTCTTGCTGTAAATAATTTTTTCATTTTTAAATTGTTCAACCATGAAGAAATTATTATTTGTTGCAGCTCTATTTATTGGGCTTAGCAGCCAGGCGCAGGTTACTAAAGTTACATTGCAGGCCAGTGGCCTCACTTGCAGTATGTGTAGTAATGCCATCAATAAATCACTGAAGTCGCTCGAGATTGTTGACAAAGTGATGGCGAATATTAAAACCTCCTCCTTCGAGATTAGCTTCAAACCGGGTGCTGAAGTAAACTTCGACCAGTTGAAAAAGAAGGTAGAAGATGCAGGATTTTTTGTTGCCAATCTTTCAGCAACAGTAAATTTCAACAACCTTAAAGTTGAAAAGGATGAGCATTATAATGTTGCGGGCATGAACATTCATTTTTTAAATGCCAATGGTGAAACACTCCAGGGTGAACAACAGGTGCAGGTGGTTGATAAAGGTTATGTGAGCGCCAAGGCGTTTAAAAAGAACCAGCAATTTACCAGGATGGAATGCTACAAAACCGGGGTTGCAGGCACATGTTGCAGCAAAACGGGTTTAAGTACAGGTTCCAGGATTTATCATGTAACTATTTAAAATCACAGGCTGCTTCAAATTGTTGGGGCAGCCTTTTTATTATGAGAAAACTATTTTTTTTAATAGGCTGCTTTGTTGTGTTACAAACACAGGCGCAGGAATTATACGTGTATACAGAACCCGCCAGTAATATGGCAGCCAGGTCGATCGGTTTCAGGCTTACGAATAAGTTGATGCAGCAACAAAACAGTGAACGCTACCGCTACATGCTTGCCCCGGAATTGATGGTGGGAGTATCCAAGAAGATCATGTTGCATGCAGAAGGATATTTAAGCAATATGGAAGGCGATTTTAAATTGCAGGGTGGGAGCGTGTATGGAAAGTATCGTTTTTTAAGTAAAGATGATGTGCATAGCCATTTCAGGATGGCTGCCTACGCAAGGGGAAGCATCAACAACATGTACATTCACCAACCTGCCATTGACCTGCAGGGCATGAACAGTGGCTGGGAATCGGGCCTTGTTGCCACCGGCTTAAAAAAACGGACAGCACTGTCGGCCTCCGCATCTTTTCTGCATGCTGCCGACAACAGCAACGGCAGAAAATTTATTTATGGCGACGACAACCGCCAGGCCCTGGGTTATACCTTATCGGTGGGAAGATTGTTTTTACCCAAAGAATATACCAGCTACGAACAAACTAATGTGAACCTGATGCTGGAATTGCTGGGGCAAACAAATTTTAATACTGGCAGGTCGTTTGTTGACCTGGCTCCTTCCGTTCAGTTCATCATCGATAGCAAAATGAGAGTGGACCTGGGTTACAGGTTTGCCTTGGTAGATGAGTTGAGCAGGAGCAGCGAAGCTGGATTTTTACTCCGTTTTGAATACAATATCTTTAATGCACTTTAATTATGGGACCATTCCTGTTGGCAGTAGCCAGGTTTTTTAAGAAGATGTTTAAAGCAATTTTTGTGAGGGAAAAGGATTGCTGTAAATAAACAATAAAAAAGGAAACAGTGTTTAGCTGTTTCCTTTTTTTGTATTGGCTACTCCAATCACAAGGCGATCGAGATTTTCCTGGTCCATGAATTTTTTAAATATGGCGCTGGCATTGCCCAGTAAATTTTTGATGCTCTCTTCATTAGATCCAAAGATTTCCAGGGCCCGTGCTGTAGCATCCTTTATAGGCAACCTTTCAATTTGCTGAAATGCCTCCGTAGCGGCAAAATATTTCAAACCCTCATCTTTTATTTTCCCAAGTTCATTGATCAGCCAGCTGAGGGCATAGAAATAATTTTTTTCCAGCAATAAAAACCATTTGTTTTCGCCGGCGTCAGGCATCACATTGTATTTTGACTGGGTGATCTCCGGGGTAAGGTAATCGGCGGTAGCTTCTGCGCTGAGCCCGCTATCAAGGGTTTGTAAACATCCGTTCAAGGCCTGTGGGTAGATACTCAACCACCTCAGGTCACGGCGAAACTCGTGCACTTCGTTTTCCATTTCGGTAAAACTCCTGTGGAGTTCTTTGGCGGCAGCTTTTATTTCTTCAATTTCATCTTCATAAAAATCCCTGATGGCTTTTATTTCTTCTTTGGGATTCATCCAGTCTGCCCCAGCCAAAGTTTTGCGGATCTTTTTTATTTTATTGGCTTTATCGCCCAGCCATTTTTGTTTGGTAAGATAATCGTTGAGTGCCTGCAATTTTTCACGGGCCTGCCCCTGCATGTATTCCCTCACATTCACCGGCACTTCGGGATGCTGCTGAAATTGTGTGGCATATGCTTCGTAATAGTCAATATTGCCCAAGGCATCTTCTAAAAATTTAAATTCATCTTTTAGCTTCTGAAATTTTTTCTTGTTGTGCAGGCTGGCATACAGCCTGCTTAACCCTTCGAGCATAAACAACGGTGTGCGGGCATCGTTGCTGAATAAAAAAAGTGCCGGGTTATGACTTTTTGATGCCGTTAGCATCAGTGTTTCCAACTTGTCCAGTTGTTTTTCAAATCGTGCTGGTCCGTGTTTCATAATTTTAGCCTGTTGTTATTGTTCAAAAAAAGCAATGCTTCCTCCTACCCATTCTTTGTCTTTATTATACCTGGTGCCTATCATTTTTCCTTTGCTCAGCCTGGCCAGGTTGTGAATGGCTTTTGGCCTGTTCCATCCTTTTTTCCAGAAGTAAAATAACCTTATCTCCGCTTTGGCGGGTTCATCGGGGGTGAGGATTACCGATGCATATTGTACTTTCTTTTGGAGTATCCAATTCTCCGGGTCAGTGATGCGATCAATATCTTCCGGGGTCACATCTATCACAACACCCATGCCAGCAAAAGAAAACAATGGCTTCAACACATATTCTTCTAGTGGCAGCGGTTCCTTTACTTCGTTGAGAAAAAATGTATCAGGCACATAGTCGTTATCAATAAAGGGTAAAGTGAATTTACTGATGCGGTAAAACCAGTTGGGATGTGGCACCCACTCAACATTGTACGGTTTAGAAAGATCGATGATAGGGCCAAGGTTCTCCTGTTGTTGAAGGTCGTCGAAGATCACCCGGTTGTAAATGCGATGCACAGGCGTTTTTACGCCTTCATTCATGTAAAAAAGATTTTCCCCTTCTGCTATTAGTTGCGTGAGGCAAACGATGCTGATGCCGAGCAGATTTTGGGTGCAGTAAAAATCTATTCTTGTTTTTTGTTGTTCGGGGTATATTTCGAGCAGGATAA
>CBFGLL010000293.1:0-3435 GCA_965649585.1 uncultured Chitinophagaceae bacterium
ATTATAAGAATTGCATCGAGTGAAAGCAGTTATTCCTGGGAATTGATCCTGATAGGTGTGCTGATAGCTTATGTGAACTATATTATTTATTACACATTTTGCGAAAAAGCTTTTAAGGGTTACAGCCTTGGAAAACTCATCACCGGTACAAGAGCCATTCGCCAGGATGGCAAAGAACTCAGTTTCAAAGATGCATTGATGAGGTCGCTGGTAAGGTGTGTGCCTTTTGAAGTTTTTAGCGGCTTCAGTACCCTCACATGGCATGATGACTGGACAAAGACGATGGTAGTGAAAGCAAGATAGTTTTACATGAATGATCCCCGATCGCAGCAAAAGCGTGCTGCCAGCTTCGATGAGTTTTATGCGCAAAAAATAGCGCCTTACAGAGAGCTGTATGCAAAAAGCAGCAGGGGCGCCAATAGCAAAGGCTGGCTGGCATCTGTGAGTACCCTGGTTACGGTGGCTGCCATTATTCTTTTTATTTATATCGGGCAAATGGAACTCATATTTTTGGTTCCGGTTGTGCTGCTGTGCATTACGATTTACCTGTGGTATGATTACCAGGGCTCGGAATCCCGCTTTAACCGTTTTTTCAAGGATAAGATCATTGGTGAAATTTTAGAATTCCTTTTGCCGGGTGCAACATTTGAGCCCGGCTCGGGTGTAGAAGAAAAGTTTTTCAGGCAAAGCTCATTGTACAGGAGAAAGCTAAAATCTTATCATGGCAATGATCTGATCAATGCAAATTATAAAGGCGTTCACTTTCAGGCATCTGAATTAATCACCTATGCTAGCGTAACGGAGGATAGCACCGAACATTTATTTAAAGGACTGTTCATGGAGGCAGACATCGCCGGCATCACAGGGGGAACCTATATATGGCCCGTAAAAAATGTTCAGTTGTCCCGTACCATTGCCGATGAGCATTTTGAAAGGTTAACGCCCCTCCACCAGGTATTTCATGTAGAAACCGGAGCCCCTGTGTTTGATAAATATTTTGCCGTGTACAGCAGTTTTCCGCAGGAGGCCGCTGCAATATTGACGGAGGAAAGAATGCAGGGCATGATCAACCTACGGCACCAACTCAAAAAACAGGTGAGGTTTTCATTTGTGCCCGGCCATTTTTATGCAACTATTTCGCACCAGGAAGATTTGCTGGAAGCTGTTGATTCTTTAGACGACAAGGACTATATCAAAAATTATTTTTACAGTATTCTTGCTTACCCCGCCATCATCAATCAACTCAAATTATATGAGTATATTTAAGAGTGGAACCAAACAAAGAACACCTGTTTTCACTTCAGCCGATAAAGGGCGATCCGGGCGAAGACACCATTAAAACCGACTTCGAACTGTTCTACGAGCAATCTTTATTGCCCTATCTTGATGGATTAAGCCTTGAAGCAAGCGCCTACCGCAACTGGAAATATTTTACCATTGCCGCAGCCATTGGAACAGTAGTGTTTTTCTTTTTATTTCAATTCATGCAGCTCAAAAGTGGAGCTTTACTTTCTGTGATCCTGCTGGGATGTACACTCATCGGCGTTTATTTTTTTGTGCAAAAAAATGAACGTTATGTAGATGATTTTAAAGAACAGATTATTCGGAAGATCATTCAGCATATCGACGGCAATGCTGTTTACAAACCCATGCACTTTGTTTCAAAAAGAGAATATAAGGCCAGCGGATTGTTTCGCCGGCGTTTTACAGAATATGATGGAGACGACTATTGGCAATCGGTGTACCGATCGGTGCCTTTTCATTGCAGCGAATTACTGGTGCGCTATGAAGATGCTACCACAGCCACTACTTTGTTCAAAGGGTTATTTTTAAGTGCCGATATTAATTCGGTATATAGTGGCGCCACTTATGTGTGGACAAAAGGAGAGGAGCAACTGCCTGCAAGTGTGGCCGATGAACAATACCGCATGTATTCCCTGCCGGATGTTGAGAAATACAGCAACCTTTCTGATGAGTTCAGAAAATACTTTTCGGTGTTCAGCACCCATTTTTCACAAGTGCCTTATCTCATCACCGCCGAAAGGCAGGCCCAGATGCTTGAATTGAAACGACGCACCAGCAGGGAAATAGTGTTTTCCTTTGTTGCAGGAAAATGTTATGTGGCTTTGCCGATGCAGGAAGATTTGCTGGAACCGGTAAAGGGTAACCTGAAAAACAAGGAAGTTTATAAAAAGTATTTTTTCACTTTTTTGTTACTATTCAATATTATCAAAACACTTGAACTTGAAAAGCTGCGGTAAAAAAAAGTCCCCCTGATTTTGTGGGGGACTCGTTCTATTTAAAACCTGGAACCTATATAATGCGGTAACATCGCTCTCCACGTAGGCCAGTCATGTTTCCATTCAGGCCCCCATATATCGAGCTCATGCGGAATACCTTTGTTGTTGAGAACTGCAGAAAATTTGCGGGACGCATCCGGATCTTCATAATCGCCACTACCGGTAAGTATATGAATGTGTTTGCTCTTACGAATATGATCGAGGTACCAGCTGTCTGTAAGATTTGGCACATAATGGCTGGGAGAATTAAAATACACCTGCTCATCATAAAAACCCTTGGTATATTCTGTGAGGTCATATACCCCGCTCATCGCAATTACACCATCAATCAGGTCGGGGCGTTTTAAAAACAGGTTCATGCTGTGTAGCGCACCAAAACTGGCCCCGCATGTTATGATCGGGGTTTCTGCACTTGTATTTGTTTTGATAAAAGGCACTACCTCATCAAAAATATATTTATTGAATTGGTTATGCCTGATAGCTTTGTGTTCTCCCTGCATTTCATTGTTGAGCCAGCTTTCATTGTTAATGCTGTTTACAGAAAACACCCTCAGTTTACCTGCATCAATCAGTGGCTCCAATGTATCCATCAACTGGAATCTTTCATACTCCAGGTAATCTGCCGCTGCCGTAGGCACTAATAAAAGAGCAAATCCATAATGCCCGTAACCGGCAATCGGCATCTCTTTATCAAGAGAAGCGCTATACCATGAAAACAATTCTTTGGTCATATTAATTGTGTTAGCAGATAAGAAGGTTACGAATATAAATAATTAAAATTAGTGGCCATCTCATTTGTTAATGAAAATGAAAGAAGGTAAAAATCAGACATTATTTTTTATACTGCCCACCTTTTATATGCAGTAAAATGGAGTTGATAGAAAATGCATACGAACGCATTCGTTAATGATGGATGTTTGCTGAAAGTATAGTCATGAAAAAACATTTGAGAAAAATCTTTTGTGCTATTTGCCTGCTTACCACAGCCGCAAACAGCGTAGCACAGGAACCAGGAGTCATCCGGGTAAAAGTAAATGCAGAAAATGCGAGGGCGGTGGAAAGCGCCACCGTTAGCTTGTTGAGGCCTGAAAATAAACAGATCACTAAAACTGTGTTGTCGGATAAAGATGGAATT
>CBFGLL010000294.1:0-3434 GCA_965649585.1 uncultured Chitinophagaceae bacterium
TAATAACTCATGCCGATGATCTTTGCAGCATCAGCACAATCGCTGCACTTGCCCGCCATCTCGATGCCTTTGTCGTACTGGCGATAACTATAATATAATTCTGCAAGGGCTTTTATAGCAATAGCATTGCGGGGATCCAGTTCCAGCACTTTCACAAAATTCTCCTTTGCTTTATCGGTACGACGCATTTCATTTAAAACGCTCGCATTTTCTAAATAATACTGGCTGTTTCTGGTATCAAAACTGATGGCTTTTTCAAATGCCTGGTGCGCCACGAGATATCGTTTCTCCTTTTTTTCCGCTAAGCCTTTTTGAAAGTAAACGGCTGCACTGTCGTAGGTAGTATTTGCAGCGGCAGGTATACATGCGAACACACTCGCAATGATAAATAGGTTTTTCATTGATGGACTTGGTTTTGCATCCCGAAAATAATCAAAATTCTGTTCTGCTTCGCACAACATATTGTTAACGGAACACTACCGCTGCTAACGCCGGAACATCAAATTTTATTTCGCAGCTACGCTTCTTTTTATCAACAACAGTACATATTACATTTTCATTCATATATTGCCCGCTGCCCCAATATTTAACATCATCCGAATTCAATATCTCCTTCCAGGCCGTTTTCCCTTTTACGATCTCCGTCCAGCCCCGGTGCGGCTGTTTGGTTACGTTCAGCACCACCAGCACATCTTCACTCCTCAGGCGCCCCTTTCTTTTAAATACCAGGATGCCCTCTTTCCTGTTTTCGGTGTTCACCCACTCAAATCCTTTTTTCTCAAACTGGTATTCGTGCAACGCTGCCAATTCTTTATACAAATGATTCAGGCTGCGCACCAGCTCCTGCACGCCGTTATGAGGATCATATTGCAGTAAAGGCCAGTCGAGCTCAGTTTTATAATTCCATTCACTCGTTTGCCCAAATTCATTGCCCATGAATAATAACTTGGCCCCTGGATGCAGGTACATGTAGGCATAAAACAAACGCAGGTTAGCCATTTTCTCCCACTCATTACCCGGCATCTTGTACAGCATGGGGCTCTTGCCATGCACAATTTCATCATGACTAACGGGCAACATAAAATGTTCGTCGTAGAAATACATCATGCTGAATGTAATATCATTTTGATGCAGCGGCCTGTGTTTCGGCTGTTTTTTGAAATAGGCAAAACTATCGTGCATCCAGCCCATCATCCACTTCATGCCAAAGCCAAACCCACCCTTATCTACCGAAAGCGTCATCCCCGGCCAGTCGCTGGCTTCTTCGGCAATCGTTTGAATATCCGGGAAGTCACGGTACAAAATCCTGTTCAGCTTTTTTAAGAATTCAATGGCTTCGATATTTTCATTACCGCCATACACATTGGGTTCCCACTCTCCTTCTTTACGGGAAAAATCGAGGCGGATGATGGAGTTCACCGCATCTACCCTTATGCCGTCTGCATGGTAATGTTTCATCCAGAAATGCGCACTGCTCAATAAAAAAGATTGCACTTCCCCACGGCTGTAATTGAAAATATAACTGTTCCAGTCTACGTGAAATCCCTTGCGCATATCATTGTATTCATAGGTATGCGTACCATCAAATTTGTAGAGCCCATGATCGTCATAAGGAAAATGCGAAGGCACCCAGTCCAGTATCACCCCAATACCATGCTGGTGCAACATATCTACCAGGTACATAAACTGCTGGGGTGTACCATACCTGGAAGTAGGCGCAAAATAACCCGTGCCCTGGTAGCCCCAGCTACCGTCGTAAGGATACTCCATCACCGGCATAAACTCCACGTGTGTAAAGCCCATGGCTTTTACATAAGGAACCAGCCTGCCGGCAATATCAAAATAAGTATTGTACCATTCTTCATTGTGTTTATCAGGACGCATCCAGCTGCCCAGGTGCACTTCGTACACACTCCATGGCGCTTTGAGTGAATTGTAACGGTGCCTGTTTTGCATCCACTCCGCATCATGCCATGCATGTTCCAGTTGCCAGCTGATAGAAGCTGTGTTAGGCCTTAGCTCGCAGTAATAACCATAAGGATCTGCTTTCTCCGATTCAATTCCTTCAAAACCCGTAATATGATATTTGTACAAAGCACCATGTTGCATGCGGGGAATAAAACCTTCCCAGATGCCCGAATGATCTAAGCGCACATACAAGGGATGCAACTCTTTTTTCCACCCGTTAAAATCCCCGATCACACTCACCTTGGTGGCATTGGGCGCCCATACCGCAAAATAAAATCCATCCGTATCCAGCAACCGCAGGTAATGACAACCAAATTTTTCATAACCATAGTACAGTTCACCTTCCTGGAATAGCCGTATATCCTCAGCCGTGAAGAAAGAATAATTCCACACCAGTTTTGTACTGTCAATAAAATGATCGTCTTCGTATGCCATTAAGCTATGATTGTTACCGCCTGTAAAAGATTCAATTTAACTTAAAATTAGGTTTCGGTTATTTGTAATAACTAAAAATTTAGTTCAGTTTTGTTCCTTTCCAAATTTAAGTACCAAAAACTAACCAATGCCAAAAAGTATAGCCCTCGTTATTGGATTCGTATTCCTGTCCCTGTTTTCAAAAGCCCAACAAGCACAGGTAACCGGTATCATTAAAGATACCACTTCCGGGAACCTGGTAAAAAATGCAGCCGTGCTGCTCATGACTGCTGAGGATTCTACACTGCAACAATTTACCCGCACTGCCAGCGACGGAACTTATAAACTCACCGACATTCCTGCCGGCAAATATGTGTTTATGGTAATGCATCCTTCCTTTGCCGACTACGTGGAAGACATCGACATTAAAGCACAACCCATCGCCATGCCCACGGTATCGGTAACACCCAAAAGTAAACTGCTGGAAGCGGTAATCGTGAGAGCCGGTGGCGCCATGCGTATCAAAGGCGATACTACAGTGTACACCGCCGACAGTTTTAAAGTAAGCGCCAACGCCAACGTGGAAGAACTGCTCCGCAAAATGCCGGGCATACAGGTAGACAAAAATGGTGAGATAAAAGCCATGGGTGAAACCGTTGAAAAAGTATTGGTAGATGGCGAAGAATTTTTTGGCGATGACCCCGGTATGGCGGTGAAAAACCTGAGAGCCGATGCGGTAAAAGAAGTACAGGTATTTAAAAAGAAAAGCGACCAGGCAGAATTTACCGGGATAGATGATGGGCAAAGCAAACAAACCATCAACCTCAAGTTGAAGGCAGATAAAAAGAATGGTTACTTCGGCAAAATAGATGCTGCAGGTGGATTACAGAACGATAAAGACGACCGGTATAATAGCAACATCATGTACAGTACCTTCAAAGGCAAAAGAAAATTATCTGCCTTTTTATTGAATGGTAATACCGGCCAGGATGGTTTGAAATGGGAAGACCGGGAAAAATTCAGCAGCGAAGACCTCAACGTGGAATTTACCG
>CBFGLL010000295.1:0-3430 GCA_965649585.1 uncultured Chitinophagaceae bacterium
GATCATTTACTCCATCATTAAATCACCCCTTCGTTATGATAAAATATTTTTTAACCCTTTGTTTCCTGGCAATAACAGGTATTGTTTATGCACAAAATAATGTTGGTATCGGCACTGCAAGCCCCGCAGCCAGTGCCATGCTGGATGTGAGCAGCAGCAGCAAAGGAATTTTGGTACCACGTATGACGGGTGCTCAGCGCACCGCCATCGCAAGCCCGGCTACCGGTTTATTGGTGTACGATACCGATGCCAATAGTTTTTATTTCTACAACGGTAGTGGCTGGACCAATATCAGCGCTGGCGGAGCAGGTAGCGGCTGGGGCCTCACAGGAAACGCAGGCACTACACCCGCCAGCAACTTTATAGGCACCACTGATAACCAGTCACTGCTGTTTAAAGTAAACAATCAGCGCTTTGGATGGCTCGATAAAAACGGGAGCTTTTTTATGGGCGCAGATGCAGGTGTGGCCAATACAGGTTACAGTAATGTGGGCATCGGTACAAAAGCATTGTTCAATAACACGGTAAAGAATAACCTGGTAGCCATCGGAGACTCGGCCCTGTATTCAAACGGTATTGGCGCGGGCGGCATTGGTGCCATTGAAAACACGGCAGTAGGGTCCAAGGCATTGTACGCCAATACTACGGGCAGCTACAATACCGCCACCGGTTTTGAGTCGCTGAGAGCTAATACCAGCGGCAGGAATAATGCAGCTTTTGGTAGTCGTGCCCTCAGGGCCAACACTACCGGCGAATATAATACCGCCCTGGGACAGAATACCCTCATGACCAATATAGATGGCGATGATAATACCGCTGTAGGCACTTCTGCCCTAAGCTATAATGCACTGGGTAGTCAAAATACAGCCGTAGGCATGAGTGCCCTTTACAATAATTACTCAGGCCTGGCGAATACGGCCGTTGGTATCTATTCGCTCACAGCCAATAATACCGGCAACTATAATATTGGCGTGGGTAAAGAAACCCTCCGCTACAATAACAGTGGCAGCCAGAACATCGCCATCGGTTCCTTTGCCCTGTATAACAATACTACCCGTTCATCCCTGGTAGCAATAGGAGACTCAGCACTTTTTAATAATGGATTTGGCGCAAGTACTACTATACACTCCAGTTACAACACGGCTGTAGGAGCAAAATCAATGTTAACCAATACCACCGGTTTTCAAAACACGGGCCTGGGTCACCACTCGCTGCTTTCAAATACTACCGGCTCCAGCAATACCGCCATAGGCGCCTATGCACTACAGGCCAACACAACAGGATCAGAAAATTTCGCAGCAGGCCGAAGCGCACTCTACAACAACATAGGTGGAGGCAATAATATAGCCATTGGCACAACCGCTTTATTTAACAATACAGGCGATAACAATACCGCAATAGGCGTGGGTGCCATGTCGGTAAATACAATCGGCGACAACAACACGGGCCTGGGTTACAATGCTGATGTATCAACCAATAGCCTCAGCAATGCCACGGCCATCGGCTATAATTCCACGGTAAACGCAAGCAATAAAATCCGTCTCGGCAATGCAGCTGTTACCGCCATTGAGGGCCAGGTGAATTACACCACCAGCGATGCCCGTTTTAAAACAAATATCAACGATAACGTACCGGGCCTCGATCTTATCAATGCACTGCGGCCGCTCACCTACAAGTACAAAAGTTATGAGCTCGACCAGTTTCTCAACAGGAATAATAAAACCAAAGCAGCGGGGATGAACAAAGCAGATTATGCTGCAGCAGAAAGCATGGTACACATGGGTTTTATAGCCCAGGATCTCGAAAAACTTTTAAAAGAAAAAGGTTACAATCTTTCAATCGTGCACACACCGCAGAATGAAAACGATAATTACAGTATTGCTTATGGCGAACTCATCCCTGTTTTGGTAAAAGCAGTGCAGGAACAACAAGCACAGATTGAAGTTTTGAAAAAGCAACTAGAACATCAAAACAAATAAAACCCCTTTCATCTTCACAAATAAAACATCATGAAAAAGTTTTCTCTTAGTATAGCGGCGCTCTTTTTATTGTACGCTTCCTTTGCGCAGAATAGTGTGGGCATCGGTACGGCAAGCCCCAATAGCAGTGCAATGCTCGATATCAGCAGCACTACAAAAGGTTTACTCGCACCAAGAATGACCACCGTACAACGCACCGCTATCGCATCACCTGCAGCAGGCCTGCTGGTGTATGATATTACCACCAACAGCTACTGGTTTTACAACGGGTCTGCATGGGCTGCAGTTGCCGGCAGCGGCGGCCTCAGTTTTCCTTACGAGCAAACCGTGAATACCATCGTTGCATCTTTCAGGATCAACAACCAGGGCACGGGCCCTGCATTACACGGCACTTCCTCTAACCAGTTGGGTATTGGGGTAAATGCTACTGTTACCGGCGATTTTGGCTGGGGCATCAATGCTTATAGCGATAAAGCAGGCGCCGTGTCTGTACGTTCGGTGGCAGACCTTGGCCAGGCTTTTTACGGCGAAAATGCCAATGCCGCTAATAACAGCACGCTCATGTACCTGCTCAATAAGGGCCTGGGAAAAACGCATCATATACAGCTTGCCAACAGTGCCAGCACATCTCCCAACTTATACATTGCCGGTAATCACCTGGGCAAGCAGGTAGAAATATGGCAAACAAATGCTGCTAATAGTGCAGCAGCTGTTACCATCAGCAACTCCGGCACGGGTGCAGCATTGTATGGCGTATCAACATCTGCAAATGGTAATGGCATCACCGGTGCAGCCGCCGGGGGTATTGCAGTTAGGGGTGATGTTACTACCGGTACCGGCGTGCTGGGCTATAGTAATAGCGGTACAGGAATAAGCGCAGGTACCATTTCCGGAACGGGCATCTACACCAACAGTATTTCTGGCCTGGCATTAAATGTAAATGGTAATTTGAAAATAGCAGGTGGCAATACTGCGCCGGGAGCAGGTAAAGTATTAACCAGTGATGCCAGTGGTAATGCAACCTGGCAAAATGCAGCAGCAATGCCAAAAATCGCTTTCAGGGCTTATGGTGTAAGCAATTTTGAAACAGCGGGAACACCGAATAATGAAATGCCACACGGTGATTTTAAAAAGGTGGAATTTCAAACGGAGAGTTATGATCCTTTCGGAGCCTTTACAACTACCGGCAGCAGCACAGCCACTTCCAGTAAAAGCAAGTTCACTGCCCCTGTAAGAGGAATTTATCATTTTGACGCAGTGGCGACAATGGAAGATAATATGTTGTTTGATTATGTAAAAGTTTCTCTTCGTATGCAACTCAACAGGGCGGGTGCCGTTTCTACTGCGGCCGAAGTTACCACTGCCAATGAATCTCCCTTCGCCACTTCGGGGCATATATCAATCGATTTATTTTTGGAAGCTGATGATGAGATATGGGTGGAGTGTAAACA
>CBFGLL010000296.1:0-3423 GCA_965649585.1 uncultured Chitinophagaceae bacterium
GGTAATAAATACGTGGCAGAAAAATACAACCTTACCTTACGCATGCACGAAGGAGAAAAAAAAGTGCTGGATCTTGCGCCCGTAAGCGGTTTAATGTATAATCTACCTTTTGAAAATTATAGCGGGGAAATAGATTATATCCAAAATGACGAAATGATAATGCTGGATAAGGATGCGTTAAAAACATTATTCACCCCCGGCCATAGCCCTGCCAGCCTGAGTTTTTACTGTGAAAAGGATGCTTTTTTAATTAGTGGCGATGTGCTTTTCCTGCAGAGCATCGGCAGAACTGATCTCCCCGGTGGCGATATGGATACCCTGTTAAACAGCATCAGAACACAGCTTTTTGTGTTGCCCGATGCTACTATCGTATACAGCGGGCATGGGCCCTCCACCACTATTGGCTATGAAAAACGCAACAATCCCTTTCTTGCCTAGTCTTTTTTTTCCTGGCAGATCTCTATCAGCACGCTGTTGGTGGCTTTTGGGTGCAGAAAACAAACAAGTTTATTATCAGCCCCATTTTTGGGTTGCTCACTCAACAATTGAAAACCTGCTGCTTTAAGCCTTTCCATTTCTGCATATATATCGGCCACATCAAAAGCAATATGGTGAATGCCTTCTCCCTTTTTTTCGAGGAATTTTGCAATGACCCCATCCGGTGTACTGCTTTCTAATAATTCGATCTTCGATTCCCCCTGGCGGAAAAAAGCCGTATTAACGTTTTCGGAAGCTACCTGTTCTGTTTTGTAACAGGGGGTATTCAACAGTTTTTCAAACAGCGGTATAGATTGTTGTAAATCTTTGACAGCGATACCAATATGTTCCACTTTCAGCATAAAAATGATCGTTTAACAGCGTTTTGTTACGAATTACGTAAAATGAACCCGACACTTCAACAGCAGGCACTAAAATAGAACCTTTTATAGTAATTTTGTGGTAGAATAAAATAAAAGAAAGACATGTTGAAATTGCCGATTTATCTGGATAATAACGCTACCACCCCCATGGATCCGAGGGTGCTGGAAGCGATGACACCATATTTCCTGGAACATTTTGGAAATGCTGCCAGCCGTAACCACCCTTTTGGATGGGAAGCAGAAGAAGCAGTGGACTATGCAAGGGAGCAGGTGGCCAAGCTGATAAGTGCAGATCCGAAGGAGATCATTTTTACCTCGGGCGCCACCGAAGCCGATAACCTGGCCATTAAAGGTGTTTTTGAAATGTATGCCAGCAAAGGAAATCATATTATCACTGCTGTTACGGAACATAAAGCGGTGCTGGATACCTGCAAGCATATCGAAAAACTGGGTGGAGAAGTTACTTATCTGCCGGTAAATAACGAGGGTCTGATCGACCTTAAAGAATTAGAAGCAGCCATGAAGCCAACTACCATTCTGGTGGCTATCATGTATGCTAATAACGAGGTAGGCACCATTCAACCCATTAAAGAAATTAGTGCGATAGCCCGCAAACACGGGGCTTTGGTATTTACCGATGCCACCCAGGCGGTTGGTAAAATTCCGGTGGATGTAAATAAAGATGGTATTGACCTGATGGCTTTTTCTGCCCACAAAATGTATGGACCAAAAGGTGTGGGTGCATTGTATGTGCGTCGTAAAAATCCAAGGGTAAAAGTTACTGCTCAAATGGATGGCGGTGGACACGAAAGAGGCATGCGCAGCGGTACACTGAATGTTCCTGGTATTGTAGGGTTTGGTAAGGCCTGTGAAATAGCGATGCTTGATATGGAAGAAGATACAAAACGTATCAGCAAAATGAGAGATCATTTAGAAACAGAATTATTGAAACTGGAAGAGGCCTATGTAAATGGTAGCCGTGAGTTTCGTTTACCGCATGTAAGTAATATCTCTTTCAAGCATGTAGAGGGTGAAGGTTTGCTGATGGGCTTCAACAAGAATATCGCATTAAGCTCAGGTTCAGCTTGTACTTCAGCTTCCTTAGAGCCTAGTTATGTGTTAAAAGCGCTTGGCCTGGGAGACGACCTGGCACACAGTTCGCTGCGTTTTGGCCTGGGAAGGTTTACAACGGAAGAACAAATTGAATACACCATAAAAGCGATCAGTGAAACGGTTTTGAAGTTGAGGGAAATGAGTCCGCTTTGGGAAATGTATAAAGAAGGAATTGATTTAAACACTATTGAGTGGGCGCACCATTAATAAAGTGATAATTGGCCAATATTATAATTAGCCAATTACAGCAGCTCACGTATAAGCAGAGAACAACAATATTATAGAATTGGCTAATTGGCCAATCATCAAATTATCAAATTAAAAAATCATGGCATATTCAGATAAAGTAATCGATCACTACCAGAATCCTAAAAACGTAGGAACGCTGGATAAAGGAAGTAAAAATGTAGGTACCGGTTTGGTTGGTGCACCTGAGTGCGGCGACGTTATGCGTTTACAGATACAGGTGGATGACGCTACTGGTATGATCACAGATGCAAAGTTCAAAACCTTTGGCTGCGGGTCAGCTATCGCATCTTCCAGTTTGGCAACAGAATGGCTGAAAGGCAAAACTGTTGACGAAGCAGTGAAGATCGACAACATGGATATCGTGGAAGAATTGAATCTTCCGCCGGTAAAAATTCACTGCTCGGTATTGGCAGAAGATGCTATTAAAGCAGCAATCAATGACTACCGCACTAAAAACGGTATGGAAGCATTAAAGTTTGAAGAAAGCGTAATACATTAAGGCCCCCTACATCCCCCAAGGGGGGTCTATTGGAGGTCTTACGAAAGTTAGATATTTTAAAAAAATGCAGACTGGTACATCAAATATTAGCGGAAACGCTTCAAATAACGGAAGCGCTACTCCTCCCTTGGGGGGCGGGGGGGCAGAAAACAGTATATACATCAGCGATAAAGCAAAGGCCAAAGTGGAACAATTAATGGCAGATGCAGGCGTGGCTAATGATCCCTCTTATTTTTTAAGAGTGGGAGTAGTTGGCGGCGGCTGCAGCGGCCTAAGTTATAAGATGGACTTCGACAACGAAACTAAGCCAATGGACCAGGTGTTTGAAGACAAGGGATTAAAAATAGTTACTGACCTTAAGAGCTTTTTATACCTGGTAAATACCGAACTGGAGTTCAGCGATGGGTTGAACGGAAAAGGATTCTACTTCAACAATCCAAACGCCAGCAGGAGTTGTGGATGTGGTGAAAGTTTTGCGGTGTAAATAAAAGTCATGTTAATAAGTCATTAGTCATCGGTGCAAGCCGGTGACTTTTTTTTTGCTTCTTTGAAGAGCCAGTGGGGTGATTGGTGCAGTATTATTCAATCCGAAATTCTCCAAATGTCCATTGAGTCATTGGGCGTAGTACTATTCAATCCGAGTTTCTTCAAATGGTCATTGAGTCATTATTGAAGTACTGTTCAATCCGAGGTTCTTCAAAT
>CBFGLL010000297.1:0-3398 GCA_965649585.1 uncultured Chitinophagaceae bacterium
ATTCATCTCACCTTAAAAACATGAAGCATTTCATAGAAAATGCCAATGGAAAAACCTTGTTCTTTATCGATGAGTTAGGAAGTGGTAGTGATCCCAACCTGGGTGGTGCTTTTGCAGAAGTGATCATGGAGGAGTTAGCATTTAAACATGCATTTGGAATCGTAACCACCCATTACCTCAACCTCAAGGTAATGGCCAACAAAGTACGTGGCATTATTAATGGCGCCATGCAGTTTGATGAAAAGAATTTATTGCCCATGTATAAACTACAGGTGGGTAAACCGGGTAGTTCCTACACATTTTCAATTGCAGAACGAATTGGCTTGGATAAAAGGCTGATAGCAAAAGCGAGGAAATTGGTGGATGAAGAACATTTTGAGCTGGATAAATTGCTAAATCGCACCGAACAGGATCTTCAGAAGATTGACAAGGAAAAATCGGAGCTTCAAAAGTTGCTGAAAGAAAATGAACGCCTCAAAAGAGAAATGGAGCAGGTGATGAGCAAGGAATTGCATCGCCAGGAAATGGAAAAACTGAAACATCAGAATAAAGTGAGTGAGGAGCGTATAGCCTACATGAAGGATATGGAACGAAGGTTAAAAGCGATGGTGATTGAATGGCGAAGGGCCGAAGACAAAGATGCCGTGGTGAAAATGATCCATGCATTGCTTTTTAACCAGAAAGAAAAAATGCAGCAGGAGAAAAAGCAAAAGAAGATCAACGAAAAATTTGTGGAGATAGGAGGGGAGATAAAACCCGGCGATAAGGTAAAAATGAAAAACGGGAGAACGGTGGGTATTGTAAAAGAAATAAGGGGCAAAAAAGCTATCCTGCAGGTGGGTGTGGTTCCTATGACGGTGGCCACCAACGATCTTGTGGTAGTAAAAGAAAAAGAAATATAAAGCAGAAAAGAAAATGCAGCACAAAAAAAAGCCCGGCGTAAGCCGGGTTTTTTGCGGAGAGAGAGGGATTCGAACCCCCGGACCTGTGACAGTCAACGGTTTTCAAGACCGCCGCATTCGACCGCTCTGCCATCTCTCCGGCGCAAAAGTAAGGGTTCAGGTTTTCAGAACAAAAAAATTATTGAACTCTTTCTTTCTTTTATTCCCTTGATAAAAATGTTTGATATTGTAAGCTTCTGCAAATGGAGATTTAGCGAGGATTGTGGCGCAGGTAGGCTTCTGTCATAATAGCAAATACTTTATTTTTTAGTTCATCTGCTGTTAATCCCTCTCCGGATACCGGCTCCAGGAAATGCATGGAAAGTTTGGTGGGCAACAGGTAAAATTTTTTATGGATCGGCATCGCTGTTTTTGTGCCGGTGATGATGCAGGGGATCACCTTTTTTTTTGCATCGATCGCAAGTTTAAAGGCGCCGTCGTAAAATGTTTTTAAAGGTTGTGCAGTTCTGTTGCGGGTTCCTTCGGGATAAATGCACATATGCATTCCTTGCTGCAGCACAGATTTCATTTGCTCAAAACTCTTGAGCCTGCTTTTTTCGCTTGTGCGGTCTACTAGCACAGAACCACGGCTGTAAAACCAGCCGAAGATGGGGACCCTTGCAAAGGATGCTTTTGCTATGGTTTTATTGGCACCGGGAACAAATGGTGCTGACAAGGGCACATCCAGCAAAGCATTGTGATTAAAGGTAACCACGTAAGATTCTCCTGGCTTAAAATTTTGCCGGCCGGTTATTTTTACCGGGCAGCCAATCATGAAAAGCCATGCCCGCATCCAGTAACGGGCCACATGCAAAAAATATTTTTGCCCCTCCCGATAATTAGAATAGAAATCTGCAAACCTCGAAGGAATGATGATGATTAAAAAAGTAATAATAAAACTAAGTAGTCCCCATGCGGCCCATATGCGGGCAAAAACATCCAGGAAAATATTCGACTTTTTAGTTGTCATAATTAAATTTTGAAGGATCAGTCAATTTCCAGTCTATGGGTGGTTTGCCTTGTTGCATCAGCAATTGATTGGTTTTTGAAAAATGTTTACAACCAAAAAAACCTTTGTCGGCCGAAAAAGGGGAGGGATGAGCAGCCTGCAATACCTGGTGTTTTGTTTCATCGATCAGTATTTTTTTATCCTGGGCAAATTTGCCCCATAATAAAAAGATCACATTTTCTTTTTTATCTGAAATAGAGCTGATCACAGCATCTGTAAATGCTGCCCATCCATATTTAGCATGACTAAAAGGTTCCCCCGCTCTCACTGTTAATGCAGCATTAAGTAGCAAAACTCCCTGTTTCGCCCAGTAAGTGAGGTCACCAAACATGGCGGGCATTTCCACCCCGATATCTGCTTTAATTTCTTTAAAAATATTCACCAGGGATGGTGGTGGCTTTATGCCAGGTTGTACCGAGAAACTAAGTCCATGCGCCTGCCCGGCCCCGTGGTAGGGATCCTGGCCAATAATTACAACGTTTACTTTGTCAAATGGCGTTTGTTCAAATGCATTGAATATGAGATGCCCAGGTGGATAGATAATTTTCCCGGTAGCTTTTTCTGCTTTTATAAATGTAGCTATTTGTATAAAGTAGGGCTTGCTGAATTCTTCTTTTAATATCTCCTTCCAGGATGATTCAATCTGAACTTCCATTTACCTGTTTTAACCGTAAAAGTAAGCGCAAAAAAGAAAATGAAGCAGTGCTTATCGTTGTAAGCAAGCTGTTCGCCGATATGCAGCCTGATTTTTTGCCCAGAGGCAGGTGCCCCCGAACTACTTGAGATGCTCTATCCAGCTGAGCGAATGAGTTGTTCAATGAATAACCGACTTTTCTTCATTTTAATTTCCCGTTCCCTTCTTCGGATTGATTAAATCCTCGAAGGGCTCACTGTAAAGCATTTCCCAGGGAATACCTGTTTTTGTGAACTTCTTCTTTCCAACTTTGTGTTCCAGCAACCTTCTTTCCAATTCCGTTGTTGAACCAACATAAAACTTATTTAGTTTTTCGCTGAATAATAGGTAGAGATGACATGGCATAAAAAAAGCTACCTGTTTAGGTAGCTTTTGTGATTCGGATTGGATTCGAACCAATGACCCTCCCGATTATAAATCGGGATGCTCTATCCAGCTGAGCGAATGAGTTGTTCAATGAATAACCGACTCTTCTTCATCTTAATTTCCCGTTCCCTTCTTCGGGCATCGATTAAAGCCTCGAAGGGCTCACTGTAAACCAGTTCCCAGGGGATACCTGTTTTTGTGAACTTCTCCTTTCCACGGTTGTGTTCCAGCAACCTTCTTTCTAATTCCGTCGTTGAACCAACATAAAACTTATTTAGCTTTTCGCTGAATAATATGTAGAGATGGCATGGCATAAAAAAAGCTACCGATTTCGGTAGCTTTTGTGATTCGGATTGGATTCGAACCAATGACCCTCCCGATTATAAAT
>CBFGLL010000298.1:0-3389 GCA_965649585.1 uncultured Chitinophagaceae bacterium
GCTATCTACCACAAACAGGATCTCATTTGGGTTTACAGCAGCTTTTACATTAGCCACTTCGGTCATCATCGCTTCATCTACCGCCAAACGGCCTGCGGTATCAATGATGATCACATTCTTATTTTTAGAACGGGCTTCTTTTATGGCATTTTGTGCAATTGATACAGCATCTTTATTTTCACGCTCGCTATACACATCAACACCTATCTGGCTACCCAACACTTCCAGCTGATCAATAGCGGCCGGGCGATAGATATCTGCAGCCACCAATAATGGAGACTTGCCTTTTTTTGTTTTAAGATAATTGGCCAGCTTACCACTGAAAGTAGTTTTACCACTACCCTGTAAGCCTGCAATTAAAATAACGGCAGGATTACCAGTGATGTTAAACTCACTTTCTGTTCCACCCATCAGTTCGGTAAGTTCGTCCTGCACGATCTTTACCATTTGCTGACCAGGATTCACAGCCAGCAACACTTTAGAACCCATCGCCGTTTCTTTCACCTTATCGGTAAACTCCTTTGCAATTTTATAGTTCACATCGGCATCTACCAAGGCACGGCGGATATCTTTTACCGTGTTGGCAATATTGAGTTCGGTTATCCTACCCTCGCCTTTTATATTTTTAAAGGCTGATTCTAATTTCTCACTTAAAGAATTAAACATAATTTTTTATTACACGAATTATACAAATTGGTTCTTCCCCACATCCAGACCATAACATCTTTATTCAACATTCCACTATATTGTAAACGCTGTTTCTATAAGGGCTGCCTGCTCCTTAGCATGTACTTTGGAATATCCTGTAGCCGTTGCAGCACTTGCATTACGACTGATAACATGCAGGTTAATATTTTTTACATTCATACGCAGGTAGGTGGCTGCACCCATGTTGAGCGGCTCTTCCTGTACCCAATGCCAGATGGCTTTATTATATTTTTTATACAATTCATCCAATTGGTTTTGTGGCAGCGGGTATAATTGCTCCATACGAACAATGGCAACATCTTTTACATCATTTTTTGTGCGATACTCTTCGAGATCGAAATAAAGTTTTCCACTGCACAGCAATACTTTTTTTACAGCTGCGGCATCTATTACAGAAATATCATCAAACACTTCTTTAAACCCGCCTGAAACAAACTCTGTAATATTACTTGCAGTGCCCGGGTGACGCAGATTAGCTTTGGGTGTAAATACCACTAATGGTTTGCGGAATGCCCATGCCTGCTGCCTGCGCAAGGCATGAAAATAGTTAGCAGCCGTGGTAATATTAGCCACCACCATATTTAACTCGGCACATTGCTGTAAAAACCGCTCAATTCTTGCACTGCTGTGCTCCGGACCCTGTCCTTCGTAACCATGCGGCAACAACATCACCACGCCATTCATACGTTGCCATTTTGTTTCGGCAGAACATATGTATTGGTCAATGATGATCTGTGCACCATTCATAAAATCGCCAAACTGTGCTTCCCAGAGTGTTAAGGCATTTGGATTGGCCATGGCATAACCATATTCAAATCCCAGTACGGCATACTCGCTTAGCAATGAATTATATATTCTAAACGGGTTGTCTTTTGAAAGACCATTTAACCGGTTATATTCATTGTTGTTGGTTTCATCGTACAACACGGCATGCCTGCTGCTGAAAGTGCCCCGCTTTACATCCTGTCCGCTCATGCGCACTGTTTTTCCTTCTTTCAGCAAACTTGCAAAAGCCAGCAACTCTGCCGTGGCCCAATCGATCTTTTGTTCGTCGGTAAATAATTTTATTTTGTCTTTAAGCAGTTTGTCCACTTTACGCAGGGGCTTAAAATCATCAGGCGTGCTCATCAGTTCGTTGAACAGGGATCTTACTTCTGCATCAGCCAAGGCCGTAACAGGTGATTGAACAAAATCTTCCGGCGTTGCTTTTCGCAAACTCTGCCACCATAGCTCCGGTTTCTGGAAAGTGTAAGGCAATGGGTTTTGTTTTATTTCGTCCAGTCTTGCCTGCAGGTCATTTAAAAATTGCTGTTCCATTTCCCTGGCAAGCGCTTTTGCATCCGGCTCACCATTTTCCAAAAGATACTGCGTATAAACTTCTCTCGGGTTAAGGTGTTTATCAATTAAACTGTAGAGTTGGGGTTGGGTAAATTTGGGTTCATCGCCCTCGTTGTGCCCATGGCGGCGATAGCACAACATATCAATAAAAATATCGCTGTTAAATTCCTGGCGATACAGGGTAGCTATCTGGGCCACTTTTACCACAGCTTCGGCATCATCACCATTTACGTGTAAAACCGGCGCCTGCACCATGCCTGCCAGGGAAGTACAATAGTTAGAACTGCGGGCATCGTCAAAATCTGTGGTGAATCCAATCTGGTTATTGATCACAAAATGTATCGTTCCTCCCGTTCTGTAACCTTTGAGATCACTCATTTGTAACACTTCGTACACTACCCCCTGCCCTGCAATGGAAGCATCGCCATGTATGAGTATCGGAAGCACTTTGTCGTATTCACTTTCGTATAACACATCTGCTTTACTGCGGGCAAAACCTAATACTACCGGGTCCACTGTTTCCAGGTGAGATGGGTTTGGACAAAGTTTCAAATTTACTTTTCTACCTGCAACCGTTTCTACCTCACTACTAAAACCAAGGTGGTATTTTACGTCGCCGCTTCCCATGGTAGAGTCAGGGATGGAAGAACCTTCAAACTCTGTAAAGATCTGCTCGTAAGTTTTTCCCATAATGTTGGCCAAAATATTCAATCGTCCACGATGGGCCATGCCTATCACCACTTCCTGCACCTGGTGAGCGGAACCAGTGTTAATAATAGCATCCAGTGCAGCAATGGTGGTTTCGCCCCCCTCGAGACTAAAACGTTTTTGCCCGATGTATTTTGTATGCAAAAACTTTTCAAACATCACCCCTTCATTGAGCTTTTGCAGTATCCGTCTTTTCTGCTCAATGGGCAGTGGCTGATGGAAATCCTGCTCCATGGCTTTAATAATCCAGTTAATTTTTTCTGTGTTATTAACGGAGCTGAATTCAACACCTACATGCTGTGTATATGATTTTTTTAGATGGTCCAGAATTTTCTGAAGTGAAACTTTACCCAATCCAACAAATTTCCCGGCTTCAAATTCCGAAGAGAGGTCAGCTTCCGAAAGTCCGAAAAATTCAAGGTCAAGATTAGGTTGCCTGTCTTTGCGTGGCCTGATGGGGTTGGTATCTGCTACCAGGTGCGCTTTTCGCCGGTAAGCAACAATCAACTGGTACACCGCAAATTCCTTATCAAGCGAAGTGCTGATAGTAGCAGGTGCTCCCGCAGCTTTAGCGGCAGCTCCGTTGGAGGAAACGAGCCCGTTATTAACAGCAAAATCAAAACCCTCGAAGAACT
>CBFGLL010000299.1:0-3387 GCA_965649585.1 uncultured Chitinophagaceae bacterium
TTCACTATTTTTAATACAGTTATACCCTGTTGTGATCGGCTTTCCAGTTAACAACAGAAGTTTTTATCTGCTTTGAAGAAAGATTTTCAGCAACAGCTTTCTCGGCAAGGCTAATAAATTCAGCATCTGTTGCAAACCGAAGCGCCACTATTTGGCTCATCCTCAGTTGTGGGTTCAATAATTTGCCGGTGAGTGCAAAATGACGAAGGTTTTCTTCTGCACGTATCGCCCTGTCCTGTGCCCGCAAAGCAAACCAACGGCAGTACCATAACAAAATGATGAGTAAAAGCGAAATGAGTACCAATAGGGCCGGCACTAACAAGCCTCCCAGGCCCGTTGAATAACTCCTCGAGAATTTTACGATCGACCCTCCTAAAATAATTGCCGCTAATACATAGCCCGCAAGGTGCAATGGTACATAGCGGGTATGGTTCTTAAAATTTTGCTCGTTCATATTGATTGGTTTTGGTAAAAAATTATTTGAGTAGATCAAGCACCTGCCACATTTTTTCACGTACTGACGCAGCACTGCCATCAAAGTTATTGATGATAAAAGCAAAGCTGTACTCCTCTCCTGTTTTGCTTTTGATATAACCTGCATAGCTGCGTACACCGCTGATATAACCGCTTTTCATTTTGATATTGTTTTGCAGGGGCAAAGCATTGTAGAAAGAAGGGAACCATGTTTGCCCGGATGCATGTTGTAATACGGTCACTAACGCATGAGGAGTTATCCTGTTGGCGGGCGATAAGCCACTGCCATCATGCATCTTGATAGCGCCTGCATCAATTCCTTTGTCTTTCCAGAAATCATTGACCAGTTTAACGCCTATGGCTGTTTCACCCCTGCCCTTTTTTTTGTGCGCCATTGTTTTAAGCAATGCTTCACCATACAAATTAATACTCTCCCTCATAAACCAATAGTTAATGGAATCTAGTTCCGGCGATTGTATGGTAAGTAGTGGCATTTCATTCAACGGATTGGCAGCGGCGGGTGTTGCTGCTAATCCACGCAATCCAATAGTGGGTGCGAGGCGGCTGTTAAGTTTCACCTCATTTTTTTCAAGGTATTTTTTAAGCTCCGTTAAAAAAACGGGTTCTACCCGGGGTATCGATCCTCTTATCGTAAATTTTTCTACCCCGGCGGGAATGGTGCCCCGCAAATGTGCAATTGTTGCCCGCTCCGGGAAATAGATCACCGCATTGTCGCCACTGCCGGCTTTTGCTGTGGTTATTTCATTGATCCAGGTAATAGCAGGAATACGAGGATCTGTTTCCAGCATTTGTACAGAGTCTCCAATTTTTTTGCCGGGTTTTAAAACCAGTTTATAACTGTTCTCATGCCAGTTCAACAGTCTTGCGCCAGCCCCGTAATAATTTCCAATGTCCTCCCATATCCAGCCATCAGGGGTAGCCATCAGTTCCCAACCTTCTGAGTTGATTCGCACAACACCGTTCACAAACTTTATATCTTTTTGTTTTAGCGCAGTTGCTAACGCTGATGCTACCTGTTGCTGCCCGGTTGTTTTCCATCTCCAGCTACCCAGTGTAGGATCACCGGAAGGCTGAACCTTCAATTCTCCATTAAAAATTCCTTTATTGATTTTTCCGTCCAGGGAAAATTTTGTTTCATACACAAAATCTTTTCCCAGCATTTCGAATGCCGTGGCGCTGGTTACCACTTTTAAAGTGCTGGCAGGCGCAAGCCCCAGCTCACCGTTTTTATCAAGCACCACTTCGCCTGTTTTATTGTTCACTACATAAAAACCAATAATGGCATGCGCAAAAGCATCCGTTTTTTCCATTGCAGCAATGGCAGCCTCCAGCCGGGTACTTACTGGTTGAGCTATTGAAGTTGCAGCTACCAGCAAAAAAACAAACACAAACAATAGCTTCATTCGCTTTTAATTTATTTCTCAAATCTAAAAGAATTAAATTTGATACATGGAAAACGAAATAGAGGAGCCGGCGCCCAAATACAATTTTATAACTGCTGAAGACTACCTGGAGCAGGAAAGAGCCGCAACGGAAAAACATGAATATTACCAGGGCGAAGTGTTTGCGATGAGTGGAGCTTCGTTGGAACATGTAATTATTACAAGAAATATTACTGTAGGGATTGGCATTAAGCAAAAAGGTAAATCATGTCAACCGTTTGGAAGTGACCTGAGAATTCATATTCCTGCTAATTCATTATATACCTATCCGGATCTTTCTATTATTTGTGGTAAACCAGAATTAACCGATAATAATTTTGATACCGCCACAAATCCCAGCGTTATCATTGAGATACTCTCCGAATCTACCCGCAATTACGATATGGGTACCAAATTTAAATTATACAGGGATATACCCACCCTCCGGGAATATATTTTAATTGATTCCGAAACTGTGTATGTTGAAAAACATGTACGGCAGCAAGATAACAACTGGTTACTTTCTGAATTAAAACATGAAGCCGACACACTACATATTGAATCCATTGATATAGCACTTCCTTTAAAAGATATTTACGAAGGCATTTCTTTCTAAAACACTTCAATGACACATGTATCCATCATCACCATTGGCGATGAACTATTGATAGGCCAGGTAATTGACACCAACAGCGCATGGATGGCGCAGCAACTTGGCCAGGCAGGCTTTTCCGTAAAAAGAAGAGTGGCCGTGGGAGATATTGCAGCTGATATTCTCCGGGCATTAGACGATGAACAAATACATTCCGACATCATCCTCATCACCGGCGGGCTGGGACCAACAGCAGATGATATTACAAAGCCCCTGCTCTGCCAGTATTTTGGCGGAAACCTGGTAGTAAATGAAGCCGCCCTGGAAAATGTACGTTACCTGTTTGAGTCCGTATTTAAAAGGGAACTCACCGCCAGGAATAAAAAACAGGCAGAGGTTCCCGACAACTGCATAGTGATTCAAAACAAAAGGGGCACCGCACCCGGGATGTTATTCGAAAAAGCAGGAAAAGTTTTTGTAAGCATGCCCGGTGTGCCGCATGAAATGAAGGGAATGATGAACAACGATGTGATCCCCTACCTGCAAAACCATTTTAAAGCTACATCCATCATACATCGTACCCTCATTACATTTGGCATTGGCGAAAGCGCCATTGCTGATAAACTGGAGGCATTTGAAGCACAACTTCCGTCTTTTATAAAACTGGCCTACCTGCCCAATAACTCCATGGTACGGATGCGGCTGTCGCAGGTTGAAAAAAAAGATGAAACCCTTATCGAAAAACAGTTTGCCCAACTTAAAAATGTATTGCAGGAACATTTGGTAACAGATGCGGATGAACCAATGGAAATGGTACTGGGAAAATTATTAACGCAGCAACAAAAAACCATCAGCACTGCTGAAAGCTGCACCGGCGGC
>CBFGLL010000300.1:0-3350 GCA_965649585.1 uncultured Chitinophagaceae bacterium
TGATAGGGCCAAGGTTCTCCTGTTGTTGAAGGTCGTCGAAGATGACCCGGTTGTAAATGCGATGCACAGGCGTTTTTACGCCTTCATGCATGTAATAAAGATTTTCTCCTTCTGCTATCAGTTGCGTGAGGCAAACGATGTTGATGCCGAGCAAATTTTGCGTACAGTAAAAATCTATTCTGGTTTTTTGTTGTTCGGGGTATATTTCGAGCAGGATAACATTTTTGGGATCATGATCTCCTACAATGATCTCCTTCAGCAGTTGCTGGTATGAGTCATTGTTGTACCCGTTGAGGTAAGATGAATAATTACCGGGCAGGTCAGCATAGCTTGCTGTGATCTCGCTATGGTACAACTGGAATCCGAAAAGTGAAGGGAAGCCCTGCATTTCGATGAGCTGCGGTTCCAGTTCTCCGTTTTTATTTTCGCATACGCCAAAATCGAACACCAGGCATTGTGGGTGATTATCTTCGCCGGGTACATTCAGTTCGGCCGGGATACTTCTTTCTGTAAGTTGTTTGAAATTTTTATCGGTGATCACATCAATAATATCCTCGCAGGCCGAAAGCATTTTGTTTTTAAAATCTTTTGGTACAAACACGGGTGTTTCCGCATTGCGGAAGTCGAGATGCCCGGGCGCCAGCGCCTCTATTTGCCGCATATACTCCTGGTATTTTTCTGCCGTAAAATTTTGATTGAAGCGCTTACGTAGTTCCGGTTGCATAAAAGGAATGTTTGAATTGCCTTAAAAATAACAAATATGGGAGTAAGTAAAAATTTATGGTTATCAAACCTGGCTACTTCAATGCTGAAATGATTGCTGCTGCCGAAGGGCTGCCGGATAGGAGTGGAAATGAGGAAACCCTGGCCCCGCCAGCGGTTGACGAATTGAAACGGATAGCCGGAACCACTGCCGGGATATAGAGGGTGATGATAGCCCCCATAAAACCCTACACTGCTGCTACTTCCATTCTGTGAACAGCCTGCTGCAAAAAGTTGGGAATAATATGAGCGTAAGTGTGTAAAATTTTATCAGGATCATTGAGTTGCTCGATCATAGAAGCCCATTTTTCTTCGCCATGATTATCGATCACCGTTTTTTTCTTGTCGGGCGTTTGCAGGTGCAGGCTCATACCGATAGCATCGGCCTCGGGATGAAACTGTGTGCCGATCATATTTTCATTGAAACGAATAGCCATGATCGCCCTTTCCAGCGGCACGTGCGGCCTGTTTTTTTCTATTGCTAAAATGGATGCGCCCATTTCTTTGATGCGATGATGATCGGGTTGTATCACCTGGTAGTCCCGGCTGTCAACCGCATAAAACGGATCCTGCAAACCGGAAAAAATAGGTTCGTTTTCGGCGTCGTGTAAATAATGCATGGGGAACACACCAAAGGATGTGCTTTTTCTTTTGGCCACCGTGGCCAGTTGATAATGCCTGCAAGCGAGTTGAAAACTATGGCAGATAAAAAACACCTGCTTTTTGATCACATTGGCTGCATCAGCATTAAATTGTTCCACTGCCTGCAACCAGCCGAAGTATGCTTCTTCCCAATCGCTGCCCTCAGAATCCAACGGACTGCCGGGGCCGCCGGTGCTGATATACACGTCAAAATCCAGTTGAGGCACTTCTTTTTTCAAGCGCACTTCAAATTCCTGCTTTTCAATGTCGATATGATTGAACTCCGCAAACTGGTTCAGTATCTCACGGATGCATCGCATTCCCTGGTTTTCAAATCCTTCGTATAAATCTAAAATAGCAACTTTCATCATCGGTTTTTCACTCCAAATCATGGCCAAACATAGCAATTTTTTAAAACTACGGCTGTAGTGGATTATACTATATTTCCACGGAGGGTGGATAATTAAACGTTAAAGATTTTCAGTAAATCCCACTGAGTCATCGGTTAATAGTCATTAAGCTGGTTCAAATGGAGGATATAATGACCACTGACCTTTGACTAATGACTGTTTAGGGCCTTCTGTCTTATTTAAACTGCCAAGTTTCGTTACCTTTGCCGCCATTATTTATGAAGACAAAAACCCTCAAAAAAGATAAGGTTAACATCATTACACTTGGATGCAGTAAAAATATGGTGGATAGTGAAGTGTTGAGTGGTCAGCTGCTGGCCAATGAAATTGATGCTGTGCACGAAAGCAGGAAAAGGGATCATAATATTGTTATTATTAATACCTGCGGCTTTATTGAAAAAGCCAAGGAAGAGAGTATCAACACCATCCTCGATAACGTAGAATTGAAAAAGAAGGGTAAGCTGGATAAAGTTTATGTTACCGGTTGCCTCAGCGAGCGTTACAAACAAAACCTGGAGACCGAGATACCTGAAGTGGATGCATATTTTGGAACCATGGAACTGCCGCTGATCCTCAAAAAATTTGAAGCAGATTATAAGGGAGAATTGATCGGTGAACGATTGCTGGCCACACCGCAGCATTATGCTTACATGAAAATAAGCGAGGGCTGCAACCGCACCTGTTCTTTTTGTGCTATCCCGCTGATGCGGGGTGCTCATGTGAGTCGCCCGATTGAATCATTGGTGGATGAAGCAAAAAGGCTGGTAGATCGTGGCGTAAAAGAAGTGATGCTCATTGCACAAGAACTCACTTATTATGGCCTGGATATCTATAAAAAAAGGGAATTGCCAAAGCTGATGAACGCCTTGGCTGATGTGAAGGGCCTGGAATGGATCCGCCTGCATTATGCGTACCCTTCAAAATTTCCCCTGGAGATTATTGATGTGATGAAGGATCGGGAAAATATCTGTAACTACCTGGATATGCCTTTGCAGCACGCCAGCAACAATATGCTGAAAGCCATGAAGCGCCAGATAACAAGAGAAGAAATGGAAGACCTGGTGGGCAACATACGGCAACGCATACCCGACATTTGTTTACGTACCACACTTATAGCCGGTTTCCCCGGTGAAACAAGGGATGACGTGGAAGAGTTAAAGACCTTTTTACAGAAAATGCGCTTTGATCGGGTGGGTACTTTCACCTACAGCCACGAAGAAGATACCAGCGCTCATGGCCTGGAGGATAATATTTCTGCAGAAGAAAAAGAAGAAAGAGCACAGGAGATCATGGAAGTGCAGCAGGAGATATCCCTTGAAAAAAATGAAGAGAAGGTTGGCAAAACTTTTAAAGTAATTGTTGATAAAAGAGAGGCGGGTCGTTATTTGGGTAGAACCGAATTTGACAGCGTGGAAGTAGATAATGAAGTGATCATAAATACAAACAAGCGTTTGCCCATAGGAGAGTTTGTGGATGTGAAGATTACAAAGGCTTATGATTATGACCTGGAGGGGGAAGTGGTGTAGCAAACATACA
>CBFGLL010000301.1:0-3334 GCA_965649585.1 uncultured Chitinophagaceae bacterium
TGGAAAAATATCATCAGGCGCCCCTCCTGATTAAGTGTACACATTGCAGTTGTACATCCTATTTTTTTACTTTATCATTTACTAATGAACACTATTATTGAACCTTTCCGGATAAAATCCGTAGAGCCTATCTATTTTAATACCACAGAAGAACGTGCTTCCATTTTAAAGAATGCTTTTTACAATTTATTTCTCATCCGCTCCCGTGATGTGCTGATCGACCTGCTCACCGATAGCGGCACCAGTGCCATGAGCAGCGATCAGTGGGCCGGCATCATGCAGGGCGATGAATCGTATGCAGGCAGCCCCAGCTTTTTTCATTTTGAAGAAACCGTTCAGGATATCACCGGTTTCCCGATCGTAATTCCAACGCACCAGGGAAGGGCTGCCGAAAAAATACTGTTCAGCATCCTGGGCGGTGAGGGAAAATATTTTGTGAGCAATACTTTGTTTGACACTACCAGGGCAAATATCGAAAGCACCGGTGCTATTGGTGTTGACCTGCTTTGTGCAGAAGGAAAACTTCCGGCTGTGCCGGCTCCTTTTAAAGGAAATATGGATACCGAAGCGCTGGAAAACTTTATAAAAGAAAAGGGTGCTTTAAACATACCACTTTGTGTGCTCACTGTTACCAACAACTCCGGCGGGGGCCAACCGGTGAGTATGCAGAATATCAGGGAGGTAAAAAAAATATGTTCTTTACATGGCATCCCTTTATTTATTGATGCCTGCCGGTTTGCGGAGAATGCTTATTTTATAAAACTGCGAGAAGAAGGTTATGCGAACAAACCTGTAAAAGATATTGCCAAGGAAATGTTTTCACACGCAGGCGGTTGCACCATGAGTGCAAAAAAAGATGCGTTTGCAAATATTGGAGGCTTCCTTGCATTAAAAGATGAAGCACTGGCACAGCAATGCCGCAACCTTTTAATCCTTACTGAAGGATTTCCCACTTATGGCGGGCTTGCGGGCAGGGACCTGGAAGCCATTGCCATCGGGCTCAAAGAAGTGCTCGACGAACAATACCTGCAATACCGCATCACCAGTATCGCCTATCTCGCCAATAAGCTAATGGCCGCAGGCGTTCCCATTATGCAGCCGGCCGGTGGCCATGCTGTTTACCTCGATGCGAAGGCTTTTCTTCCACACATCCCCGTAAACCAATACCCGGGTCAGGCCCTGGCAGCAGCTTTATATTTACACGGCGGCATCCGCAGCGTAGAAATAGGTTCACTCATGTTTGGAAAATACGATGCATCGGGAGCCCTCATTCCTGCAGCGCTCGAACTGGTTCGCCTCGCTATTCCAAGAAGGGTATATACACAAAGCCATATTGATTATGTGGCCGAAGTGATTATAGAAGTGTTTAACAAACGCCAGCAGATCAGCGGCCTCTCTATTAAGGAGGAACCACCGGTGTTGCGGCATTTTACTGCAAAGCTGCAACCCGTAAGCAACTAAAAATTATGGATGATATACTTCACCCGGAAAATTTTTCCGGGTGTTTTTTTATTCTTTAAACCATTCATTGTGCTGCTCTTCCACCCTTATAAAAGTGGTGCGCTTACTCAGTTCTTTTAATTCTTTAGCTCCCACGTAAGTGCAGGCAGATCTTAATCCCCCCAGGATATCCAGCACGGTTTCGTCTACGGGTCCCCGGTAGGGTATCTGTGTTGTTTTCCCTTCTGATGCCCGGTATTCTGCTACACCGCCTGCATATTTATTCATGGCAGTTTCTGAACTCATACCATAAAACAGTTTGAATTTTTCTCCATCTTTTTCTATCACTTCACCGCCACTCTCATCATGACCTGCCAGCATACCACCCAGCATTACGAAGTCGGCCCCGCCGCCAAAAGCTTTTACCACATCACCCGGCACTTTGCAACCACCATCAGAAATTATATGACCGCCAAGACCATGCGCCGCATCTGCACATTCAATAATAGCCGAGAGCTGCGGGTAGCCCACCCCTGTTTTTACCCTGGTGGTACACACAGAACCGGGACCAATACCAACCTTCACGATATCTGCACCGGATAGAATTAATTCTTCCACCATTTCACCGGTTACAACATTGCCCGCTATGATCACTTTATCCGCATACTTTGCCCGGGTGGCTCTTACAAAATCAACAAATTTTTGCGAGTACCCATTGGCCACATCAATACAGATAAACTTCAGTGCACTACTTTCTTTCATCACCAGGTCGAGTTTTTCTGCATCAGCAGCACTGGTACCGGTACTTACCGCAACATACTGCGCAATATCGTTTCCTTTTTCCTGCATAAACGCAGCCCATTGAGTTACACTGTAGTGTTTGTGAATGGCGGTGAACATGCGGTGTTTTGCCAGTGCAGCAGCCATTTCAAAACTCCCCACGGTATCCATATTTGCTGCCATAATGGGAATACCTTTCCATTCTACTTTGCTATTTTTAAAATGATAACTTCTTTCCAGCGAAACTTCTGATCTTGATTCCAGCGTGGATCTTTTGGGCCGCAGCATCACATCTTTAAACCCCAGTTTAATGTCTTGTTCTATATGCATGGTGATTTTATTTATTATAGTTCTGAAAGTTAAACAAAGCACCGCAGCTTTTTAAAAAATACCATCCGCTTAAAGCGTCAACGGTATGCCCGTTGGTGGTTACCGGCAATTTTTTGGTTGCTAAACTATATCTTCGCAGCAAATAAAAATGCATGCTTCCTAAGTACAAACGTATTCTTCTTAAACTGAGTGGCGAATCATTAATGGGTAACAATAGTTTTGGTCTCGACCCCGAAATCATCGCCCAGTATGCACAGGACATTAAGCAGATCACAGAAATGGGTGTGCAGGTGGCCATCGTTATTGGCGGGGGAAATATTTACAGGGGCATGAACGAAGCCGAAACCGGTATTGAAAGAGCACAAGGCGATTATATGGGGATGCTGGCTACGGTAATTAATGGTATGGCCCTGCAGGCCGGGCTTGAAAAAGCAGGGGTGTACACCCGTTTGCAGAGTGCTATTAAAATGGAACAAATTGCAGAACCTTATATCCGCCGCCGTGCTATGCGCCACCTTGAAAAAGGACGTGTGGTGATATTTGGAGCCGGCACAGGCAATCCATACTTTACAACTGATACAGCAGGCTCCCTGAGGGCCATCGAAATAAAAGCCGACGTGATCTTAAAAGGCACAAGGGTAGACGGCATCTACACCGCCGATCCCGAAAAAGACAAAACCGCCACCCGCTACGAAAAAATCTCCTTCGAAGAATGCATTTCCAAAAACCTTAAAGTGATGGACATGACCGCATTTACCCTCTGCATGGAAAATGATCTCCCCAT
>CBFGLL010000302.1:0-3329 GCA_965649585.1 uncultured Chitinophagaceae bacterium
CATACGAAAATTTAATAATAGCGGCCGATTACCACTTTGGAGGATATGCAAAGAAAACCCCTGTTTTAATTGAGTTTATGAACCAGTTGTTCCGAGACACCGCTTTGCCCACTGATTTTGTATATACAGGTAAAATGATGTATGCGGCCATAGATCTAATAAAAAAGGGAACAATACCTGCCGGCAGCAACCTTGTATGCATCCATACAGGGGGCTTGCAGGGCAATCGTGGGCTACCTGGGGGCAGCCTAATTTTTTAACTGTTTTAACAGGGTTATATTTGCAAAATAGCGGGCAAATTTTTTCGTTTAATATATTTGCTGCACGTTCAATATTTCTATGAAGAAAATTGGTATTCTATTATCGTTGATATTGGCTTTCAGTATCAGATCATCTGCACAAGAGGTTTTACCGGGCATTACAGTACGTAATAGCGGCGGCAAAATCATTGTAAGCTGGAAGAATGAATACCAACAGCATGTAACCACTATAAATATTCAACGTTCTTACGATAGTTTAAATAATTACACCACCATTGGTTCTGTGTTAAACCCTCTCAATAAAGAAAACGGTTACGCCGACCTCACCGCTCCCTACAACAAAATGTATTACCGGGTATTTATTGCATTCGAAGGTGGCTCTTATATTCTGAGCAAGCCCGAACGACCCGTAAAAGATACCAACAGCAACCTGCAGAATAATATCGTGTACCCGTGGCAGGTAGCACCAGGAGATGTAACAGCAGCAGATCCATCCATCAATGTACCGCCTGCTAACCCGGGGTGGGTGCCAAGCAAAACGATCTTTACTGCCAGGGACAACAATGTGATCATTCATCTTGCCGATGTAGAAACCAGGAAGTACGTGGTAAAATTTTTCGATGAGTTAGACAACCAGTTATTCGAGATCAGCAATCTGAAAGAAGATTACCTGATTGTTGACAAGGTAAATTTCAAACGTTCCGGCTGGTTCTATTTTGAAGTATTCGAAAACGGCAGATCCATAGAAAAGAACAAATTCTTCATTGCCAAAGATGGCAAGATCACCAACGATATTCCCAAAAAAGGCAGTGGTAACAGGTAGAAATAGCTGCTGTTAATTTAGCCTCCCCATATCGGGTGCTTTGTTTTAGTTTTGCACCTATTATCATTTAAAAATTTATGAGTACAGATCCCCTTGAAATGGATGACGAGGTATCGGAATCAGAATCACTTTACGAGCGTTTATCCATTGTAATCGACAAGGGACAGGAACCCCTGCGTATCGATAAGTTTTTGATGAACCGGATAGAAGGTGCTACCCGGAACAAGATTCAGCAGGCTATTGAAGAGGAAAGAGTTCTTGTAAATGAAAAACCTGTAAAAAATAATTATAAAACAAAACCAGGCGACAAGATCATTGTGTACGAAACCGATGCTCCTGAAGCTTCCGAGGTTATTCCGCAGGATATTCCGCTCAACATTGTGTATGAAGATGACGATGTAATGGTGATCAATAAACCGGTAGGTATGGTTGCCCACCCCGGTAGTGGTAACCCCGACGGAACTTTGATCAATGCCGTTGCTTTTCATTTGAAACAACAGAACCCAGCGCTCACAGAAGCCATGCTTCCAAGGTTTGGCCTGGTACACCGGATTGATAAAAATACCAGCGGGCTGGTAGTGATGGCTAAATCACAAAAAGCAATGAGTGATCTTGCCAAACAATTTTTTAATCACACGGTACACCGGCGTTACGTGGCATTAGTATGGGGAAACTTTGAAAAACAGGAAGGAACTATTACAGGGCATGTTGGGCGGCATCAGCGTTTCAGGAAATTGTTTACCACTTACCCCGATGGCGAGTACGGCAAAGAAGCTATTACGCATTACAAGGTTTTGGAAAACTTCAACTACGTAACCTTAGTGGAATGCCGCCTGGAAACCGGGCGTACCCACCAGATAAGAGTGCATATGCAGTCCATCGGCCACCCTTTGTTCAGTGATGATTTTTATGGAGGCGATAGAATTGTTAAGGGTACCGTGTATACAAAATACAAACAGTTTGTCGACAATTGTTTTAAAATTTGCCCCCGGCAAGCTCTCCACGCAAAGGAACTTGGCTTCATTCATCCTACTACCCGAAAGGAAATGCTGTTCAGCAGCGAACTGCCCGATGACATGGCGCAGGTGATTGAAAAGTGGAGAAAGTACAGCCAATTTAAAAATGAAGAATAAATTGTCGGTTATGATAAAACTCACAGTTTTAGTTTTCTCCTTTATCTGCTGCAATGCTGGTTTTGCACAAACCATTATCGTAAAAGATAAGATGATCAGTGATATGGTGCAGGAAGTATCTGCTGATTCATTGAAGTCGTATGTGCAAGCGATGGTAGCATTTGGCACCAGGAATACCCTGAGTACGCAGACCCATCCAACAAGGGGTATTGGTGCGGCAAGGAATTATGTGCTGCGGAAATTTAATGAGTTTGCAAAAAACAGTGGGGGCCGGCTCACGGCTTTTATAGATACCACTACCCTGCAACCCGATAAACGCAGGATTGACACTGCTACCTTACTTGGCAACGTGGTAGCCACATTGAGGGGAACCGATCCGGATGACAAAAGAATTTTTATCATCAGTGGCCACCTCGATAATATGCGTAGCAACGTAATGGATCGTACAGGCGACGCCCCCGGTGCAAATGATGATGCCAGCGGTGTAAGTGCGTTGCTGGAATGTGCCCGCATCATGAGTAAAAGAAATTTTCCAGCAACCATAATGTTTGTTGCATTCAGCGGAGAAGAACAGGGTTTGCTGGGCGCACATTTTATGGCGGGCAAAGCAAAAAACGAAGCCTGGCAAATTGAGGCGGTGCTCAACAATGATATAATGGGTAGCAATCATAGCAATGAAACCAATATCAGCAATAACACGCAGGTACGGGTTTTCAGTGAAGGACTACCGGCCTTTGAAACAGAAAAAAGCGCAAAACAAATCCGGCAGTTAGGATTAGAGAATGATGGCAGGAGCAGGCAGCTCGCCCGTTATGTAAAAGAAACAGGCGAACGTTATGTGGAGAACCTGGAAGTGATGATGATCTATCGCAACGATCGTTTTTTGAGGGGAGGCGACCATACTGCGTTTGTTGAAAAAGGATTTGCTGCTGTGCGCATTACAGAAATGAATGAAAATTATTACCGCCAACACCAAGATGTACGCACAGAAAACGGTATTGCTTATGGCGACCTGCCAGAATTCATGGATTTTGAATACCTGCGTAAGAATACTGCAGTTAACCTCAGCAGCCTTGCAAACCTGGCGAAAGCTCCCCCTGCGCCGGCAGAGGC
>CBFGLL010000303.1:0-3324 GCA_965649585.1 uncultured Chitinophagaceae bacterium
CACCTGGTTAATGGGAGTGGGGGAGCCATAATAATCGGCTGTAATACCATCCAGCATATTGGGGCTGGCTTTGCCCGCACGAATTTTAACCAACTCAGTTTCAAGGTGGTTAATGGTTTTCATCATTGATTCAGTAGCTGCGTCGAGTGTGATTCCTAATTCTTCCTGCATAACAAAAATATTGGGTGCAAATATAACCATCTATGGGCATTTGCAGGTCCATTTAACAATAATTGTAAAGCAGGAAAAGGGATTATTCTACTACTTCCATTGGTTCCGCTGCTACTATACCCAATACTTTGGTGGAAGTAATGATCTCCTGTTCTTTGGGGCGAACAGTGTAAGATACGCTCCTCGTGCGGTTGCGCAGGTAATAAAGCAGGGTGGTTACGCTGAGGCCGGCCATTAACAGTAAGCCGATAACAGCGGTAGTACCCAGGTGTCGGAAAAAATAAGCCAGCGCTATAAAGCCAATATTAGCTCCTACGCAGGTAAGGGTAATTTGTTTATGAGAAAAGCCGAGATCTAGCAGGAAATGGTGTACATGGTTCCTGTCGGGGCTAAATGGTGAGCGACGATCGAGGATGCGAAGTCCGAATACACGCAGTGTATCAAACAAAGGCACCATCAGGATAGCAAATCCGATAGCAGGGGCAGCCTCAATTGCGATAGAGCCCGGAGCTGCAGTACCTGCAAGGTTGATGAACTTAATTACTAATATGGAGTTTACCAATCCCAGTAATAATGAGCCGGTGTCGCCCATAAAGATCTTAGCCGGAGAAAAATTAAAAATTAGAAAACTTACTACGCTTCCGGCCATGGCAAATGCCATTACAGAATATACCAGCTGATCGATAGTGTAGAAATAAATGCCGAAAATGAGCATTGTTAACACACCCAGGCTTCCTGCAAGGCCATCAACACCGTCAATGAGATTAAATGAATTTGTAATAACAATAATAGTAAACAGTGAAAGTGTGATGCTTGCGAACTGCGGTATCTCGTAAATACCCAGGAAACCGTGCATATTGGTGATCTCTACACCAGCAAAACGAATGAGGATACCGGCTGCCAGTAACTGGCCGATGAACTTTTTGCTGGCAGATATGATGATAATATCATCTTTAAGTCCAAGGAAAAATATAACTACTGCTGCCGCTACGATGTATTGTAATTCGGTAGAACTACCTGTAGGCGTTCCCATTAAAAAAGCCATGATAAAACCTGCAAAGATGCCCAGCCCGCCCAGCGTTGGGATTACCGTTTTATGAACCTTGCGTTCATCTGGTTCATCAAACAGTTTTTTGGTCTTGGCGATCTGTATAATCACCGGGATGGCAAAAAACGTGATGATAAATGCCAGGGCAGCACTAAGTAAAATATTATCCATGCAAAAAGTTTTTAGTCGGGTAGCAGTCTACAAATGTATTAAATATGTTGTGTACAACGAATTTTTTATAGGTTTCTTCCATACATAATTCGTTGTTAGCTTGGTTTCCACATCACAAATAACGCCAGAAATGTGAACTTATTATTAACCAAAGATATTATCAACGGTTTTCGTTTGCCACTACTGCCATTTTAAGTTAGGTTTGCAAACAATTTAATCTAAAGTTCATATGAGTAAGCTCACAGATATTGCCTCCCAGCTACGCAGGGATATTGTAAGAATGGTTCACGGCGTTCAAAGCGGCCACCCGGGCGGCTCGCTGGGCTGTGCTGACTTTTTTACGGCCCTTTATTTCGAGGTGATGAACCACGATCCAAAGTTTGATATGAACGGGGTGGGCGAAGACATTTTTTTCCTGAGTAACGGGCATATTTCGCCTGTTTTTTATAGCAGCCTGGCCCGTAGCGGCTACTTTCCGGTGAGCGAACTGGCCAGTTTTCGTAAAATAGACAGCAGGTTGCAGGGGCATCCCACCACCCATGAAGGACTTCCCGGGGTAAGGGTTGCCAGCGGTTCGCTGGGACAGGGCCTGAGTGTGGCCATCGGTGCCGCCCTGGCTAAAAAACTCAATAAGGATACATCCATTGTATATTCCCTGCATGGTGATGGGGAACTGGATGAAGGACAAAACTGGGAAGCCATTATGAGTGCTCCCCACCATAAAGTAGATAACCTTATAGCGACCATCGACGTAAATGGCCAGCAAATTGACGGTCCCACTACCAAAGTGATGGACCTGGGAAACCTGCGGGCAAAATTTGAAGCTTTTGGCTGGCAGGTACTGGAAATGCAGGGAAATGATATGGATGCGGTACTGGCAGGGCTTAAAGAAGCAAAATCACTGTTGGGCAAAGAAAAGCCGGTGGTAATACTTATGGCAACGGTGATGGGCAAGGGAGTGGACTTTATGGAAGGCACCCACGAGTGGCATGGTATAGCGCCTAACGACGAACAACTTGCCAAAGCCCTGGAGCAATTACCGGAAACACTGGGAGATTACTAGATGACCTGTTTACAGGTTATTACGGAATGTTTACGGAGTTACCCTTCTATCCATACGGAGTAAAGCTCCTATCGTACACAAATCACCCACCATTTCCCTGGGCATCGTACTACCTTAACTCTATTGGTTGGCGGCTGGCTTTTATAGCCGGCACAAGGGAAGCGAAAAGTGCTATAAGCGCTGCGGTACCTGCCACCAACAGGAAATCGGTGGGGATTAGTTTTACAGGGAAATAGTCAATAAGGAAAGATCCACCCTGCAGCTTGATGAATTTAAATTTAAGCTGCAGCAAACAAATGATCACTGCCAGCCCAATGCCGATGCCCGCCCCGATGGCGCCCAGCAATAACCCTTCGCTCAAAAATATTTTCCTGATAAATGACCTGCTACCGCCCATGCTCTGCAGGATGCTGATATCTTTTTTCTTTTCCAACACCAGCATTGATAAGGCGCTTACCATATTAAAAGCCGCAATCACCAGGATAAGGGTGAGCACCGCATAAATGGCCCATTTTTCCATTCGCATGGTATTGTATAAACTCATGTTTTGCTGGTAGCGGGTTTGCACGCTAAAAGCTTTGCCCATCAATTCCTGCAATTCATCCTTTCGATTTTCGAGGTCTTCCCCGTATTTTAATTTTATTTCGGCAGCGGTAAATTCATCGGCTGCCAGGCCCATCTGTTGTTTTATAAAATGGATATTGGTGATGGCATAGCTGTTGTCGAACTCCTGCTGTATGGCAAAAACCCCATTGGCTTTTGCAAATCCTTCGCTGATGGAAGCTGTTGGGTCAGCCGTATTGTTCGTTTTTTTAGGAAGCACAATGGTTAAGGCATCCGGTGCAAGTGCATCATTTGCCATCATGGCTGC
>CBFGLL010000304.1:0-3324 GCA_965649585.1 uncultured Chitinophagaceae bacterium
AGTGTTGCTTAGCCGTCAACAGGGTTAATGCGCAGCATCATCTTCCAGGTCTTTTTTAGGAGGCAGGTTGGGTTCATTCAAATGAACGAGGTGGCGTTTTTTTGCCCGGCTCAGCATCGTCATATTCAGCAATTCTACAACGAAGGAAAAAGCCATACCGAAGTAGATATAATTTTTCATGTGAAGCGCATGCACCGCTTCTGCATCCCATCCTTCCATCACCAGGCTGAGGCCTATCATAACAAGAAACGACAAAGCCAACATTTTTAAAGTAGGATGTTTATGAATGAAAGCTGCAATTTTAGGGCTGAATAAAAACATGATGGTCATGGCAATGATCACTGCAGCAATCATAATTTCAATATGCTTGGCCGTGCCGCCAGCGGTAATAATGCTGTCGAAAGAAAATACTGCATCTATCAGCATAATTTGTCCCAAAGCGGCTGCAAGCGACAAACCTGTGTTGCCGCCCTGTTTCATATTGGGGTCTTCGCCTTCGAGCTTGCCATGAATTTCTTTTACCGATTTATAGATGAGGAACAACCCGCCTGCGAGCATTACAAGGCTTGCCAGGTCGAATCCTTTGCCGGCAATGGTAAAAACGGCTTTGCCTTTTTGTGACAGCAACCAGCTTAAGCCAAACAATAATAAAGAGCGGGATAAAATGCCCGTTATCATCCAGATACGGCGGGCTTTTTTTACGTCTTTAGCATTCTTGAGCCGGTTCATGATAATGCTTACGAAGATCACATTATCGATACCCAGCACCACTTCCAAAACTACCAATACAAAAAAACTAATGATACTATCGCTGGTAAATAAATGTTCCATGCATCAAAAATAATAGAATTGAATTGCGTAGTGTAGAAAATAAAAAAACCGGGAACATGTCCCGGATTTTTTTAGAGTCCTTTTTCGTCGTTTGCCTTTTTTATGGCATCTGCTTTTGCCTGGGCAGCATCTGCTTTTACCTGTGCAATACCTGCGTTGGCATCTGCTTTTACTTCTTCTACTTTATCTTTTGTGTCGCCACGCCAGTTATCGTATTTATCTTCCAGGTTGTCTTTAATATCAGATGCTTTGTCCTTAGTTGCATCCCATGCATCTTCGGCTTTGTCTTCAACCTTATCCCAGGTATCTTCTGCCTTGTCTTTAAGATTTTCCCATTGATTTTTCATCTTGTCAGAAAAATTCTGACCTTGTTTGTCTTCGCTCATGTGTAAACATTTAAAAGGTTAACAATGAGTAGTGTGGGGCAAAAATATGGCCAGACTTTATCTTATAGACCTGCACATATTTTTTTAACTATGGAGGGTCCTTCGTATATAAAACCCGTCCAAACCTGTACCAGGCTTGCGCCGGCATTTATTTTTTCCTTTGCATCTGCAGCAGTAAAAATACCGCCGCTGGCGATGATCGGAATTTTTCCGCCCGATTTCTGGTGAATATATTGCACAATTTCGGTTGACCGGTTTTTAACTGGCAGGCCACTCAGGCCACCCATTCCAATTTTTTCGCTTGCTTGTTTGGATGTTGCCGAAAGGCCGGATCGATCAAGGGTAGTGTTGCAGGCCACCAGGCCATCCAGTTTCATTTCCAGGGCAAGATCAATTACTGCATCAATTTGTTCGTTACTTAAGTCTGGGGCAATTTTTAACAGCATGGGTTTGGGTTCTTTAAAATTTACATTCTCCCTTTGTAATACTGAAAATATTTTCTGCAATGAATCCCGCTCCTGCAATTCCCTTAAACCCGGTGTGTTTGGACTGCTCACGTTCACCACAAAATAATCTACCCAGGGGTGCAGGGCCAAAAAACATTTTTTGTAATCCTGCCAGGCCTCTTCATTAGGAGTAGCTTTATTCTTACCAATGTTTCCACCAATAATAATTTTTGATGGATGATTTTTGTTGGCTGATTTATGGCGCCAGGTTTTGAGTCTCTCCGTTACCAGTTCCATACCGTCGTTGTTAAAACCCATGCGGTTGATCAATGCCTTATCTTCTGGTAAACGGAAAAGCCTGGGTTTATCGTTGCCGGCCTGTGGAAGCGGGGTTACTGTTCCTATTTCTACAAATCCAAATCCCAGTGCTTCCAGCTCATCAAGGTAACGGGCATTTTTATCGAAACCGGCAGCAAGGCCAACGGGGTTTGTGAATTCAAGTTTGAATAGTGGCCACTGAATATTTTGGGCTGGCTGGAAAGTTTTTTTTATCCATTTCCTGATAAAGCCAATACTACAACCGGCTTTGAGCATGTTCATAGAAAAATAATGCACTTTTTCGGGATCGAATAAAAACAGGATGGAGCGGAGGATATTATACATGATGCGGGATACTATTTTAAAATGCCGTGGCGCAAAATTAGCCTTGCTTTGTGAAAGAGAAACAATAACTTTGATCTATAAGGTTGCATAAACAACTATTGGTTAAGAAGGAGGTTGGCAGTTGGCAGTTGGCGGTGGGCAGGTTTCTAATTTTGGGGCTTTTTAATAAGGCCAGTGACTTGTTGACTGAACGACCCATGACTGCATGACCAATGACTGAATAATAGTGGAACATAAAAAATTTTAAAATTATAAATGATGCAGGAAGCGTATATCGTAGGTGGTTTTAGAACTGCCGTTGCTAAGAGCAAAAAAGGGGGATTCAGGTTTACGAGGCCTGATGACCTGGCAATTGATGTAATCAGGGGTTTGCTGGCTACCATGCCTCAACTTGACCCATCGAGGGTTGATGATGTGATTGTGGGCAATGCGGTGCCCGAAGCGGAGCAGGGTTTGCAGGTGGGCAGGATCATTGCTGCAAAAGCTGTTGGAATAAGTGCGCCGGGTATCACCATCAACCGGTATTGCGCCAGCGGGTTGGAAAGTATTGCCATGGCTACGGCCAAGATAAGGACCGGCATGGCAGAATGTATTATTGCTGGCGGAACAGAAAGTATGAGCCTTGTGCCCACAGCAGGCTGGAAAACAGTGCCTGCTTATTCTATTGCAAAAGATGAACCCGATTATTACCTGAGCATGGGCTTAACGGCTGAAGCAGTGGCAAAAGAATATAATGTGAGCCGGGAGGATATGGATATGTTTAGTTACAACAGCCACTTAAAAGCAGCCAATGCCATTAAAGAAGGATATTTTAAATCGGGCATTCTTCCTATTAACGTGGAGCAGGTTTATCTCAACGAAAAAGGAAAACGTGCTACAAAAACGTACACAGTTGATACAGATGAAGGCGTGCGTACAGATACTACGCCAGAAGGCCTGGCAGAACTGAAACCCGCCTTCGAGATGGGTGGAACAGTAACTGCGGGCAATTCTTCTCA
>CBFGLL010000305.1:0-3307 GCA_965649585.1 uncultured Chitinophagaceae bacterium
GCACCGCGTCCATCAGCGGTTTCGGTTCTTCAGCTTTTTCGGCCTCGGCCATGGTAAGTACCCGTTTTTTTCCATCTGCGGTTTCTATATGTACCATTTTTGTTTTTTCCATTACCCTGATGCTCCGGATTTTTTTTCCCTCGTAAGATCCAGGCGAAGGAATAGTGTCCTGCAGTAGCGTTGGAATGAGGTCGCCAGCATTAAATTTTTCTTTGTTGTTTACGTAATTGCTGATGGCCGCTAACACATTCCTGGCAAAGAGCGCCTGTCCGGCTTCTGTGTTTAAATATGCCCTGTCGCCGGAATTATTGATGTAGCCTGCTTCAATGATGATGGAAGGACAATTCACAAGATCGAGCAGTGCAGTTGGCGTGGGGCGCTGCAAGGGATTCGGCTTTACGGTAAGCCCGAAATTGCTGCTGAATTGCTGGATAAGCGCAGAGGCCATGAGCCTGCTCTGCGTAATGTTGGTGAAATTTTTATTGGAAACATAGAGTTCCAGTCCTGAGGCTGTTGTTTCTACCTGTTGGTTGCTGGAAACATGAATCGAAATGCAGAGGTCTGCATTATTTTTTTTGGCTATCTCTACTTTCTGCAGGGGTGTTTGATAAATATCTGATGTGCGGGTAAACACAAGGTCAATATTTTCCAGCTCGTTGAGTTCTTTGATTTTTTTAAGAAGCGCAAGGGTGATATCTTTTTCTTTAACGGATCTGTCTGCACCATAAGCGCCGCCATCCTGCCCGCCGTGGCCTGCATCTATGAGCACCGTAATTTTTTCGTCGGGGTTTATTAAGCCGGTGATGCCTGACCTGGCTTTGATGGTAAGCATTGCCACCAGCAGCAGGATCACCGGTAAGGCCAGTATCCTGTAGAGGTAACCTGCTTTGGAATTATTATATTTTGTCAACATTGTTAATCTTCTTTTGATGGGTGAATAGAAAAAATGATTGGTGAGCATAAAGGAATGCTTCGGGTAAGCGCTCTGCACAATCATGGCTGCAAGGGCCCCTGCATCATTATCGGCAATTGCTTTTTTGTCGGCAATAAACTCGTGGATAAGGTAAATTTCTTTTTTAATTAACCAGAACACAGGATTTATCCAACACACAATGAGTAAACAATTCATGTACAATTTGTCGAAGCTGTGTTTTTCACGCACGTGGGCAAGTTCGTGGGCAAATATCTGCCTGCCCGTGGTGGAATTGATATCAATATCGGTGTTCCAGAAAATGTATTGGAAAAAGGAAAAGGGCGTTCCTTTTGCCTTACTGGGAACAAACATTACATCGTGCAGCGGCTGCGACTGGTGGTTCTTAATTAACCGGTAAATAAAGAACCACACACGTATAAGACCAACTAATAACAGCAATGAACCAATAAAATAACCGAGCAACATCCATTGGTTCCTGCTGATGCCTTCGGGATTGGAATAGATGAGTACTTCTTCCAGGTATTCATTACCCGAATTCATTACCTGCAGCAGCTGGATGGACTTGCTGGAAGCGCTCTCCTGGCTGAATATCAATTCAAAATTCAACAAAGGAATGGCCATGGACAAAAGGGTTGCAGACAATAAATAAAACCTGTTGTAAGCGTGGTACACTTTGTTGCGCAGGAACAAATGGTAATAACCAAACAGCAGGGCTGAGCAGGCGATCACTTTGAGCAGGTAATAAAAAAAGTAAGGCATTTTGTAGAAGTTTAAAAAGTTCAAGAAGTTCCAAAGGTTCAAAGGGGCGCATTATGTATGTAGCTTCCCCAAATGTCTCCCGCTTTACTTCTTCTTCAGTTGTTTTAACAACAGCTCCAGTTCTTCGATGCTTAACCCATTCTCTTTTACCATAAAACTCACGGCGTTGCTATAGTTTCCTTCGAAATAAGATTTTACAAGGGTTTTCAAACTTGATTTGCTGTAGGCATCTTTTGCTACCAACGGGTAGTATTGATGCATGCGACCAAAACTTTGAATGCCGACAAATTCTTTTTCTACCAGGATCTTTACGATGGTAGCCACGGTGTTGTTGTGTGGTTTTGGATTGGGCAGAGCTTCTATGATCTCCCGTAAAAAAGCTTTGTTCAATTTCCAGATCACCTGCATGATCTGTTCTTCTGCCTTGGTTAATTGTTTACTCATTGTGCCCTTTTGTATAGTAAAACTAAAAATATAGTTATAAAACTAAAAATATAGTTATCCACATTTTTAACATGGCTGTTTAAATTTTATTTTCTGTGGCAGGGGTGAAGGGTTAAATTTGTGACCCGGTGTAATAAAGCCGGCGATTAACCATTTAAACGATTCATGTGTCGCAATCAATAGTAGAATTAAGGAACGTAAATATTTACCAGGGACAAAGCCTGGTATTAAGTGATGTAAATATTTCGGTAGATAAGGGGGAATTTGTGTACCTGGTGGGTAAAACCGGCACCGGTAAGAGCAGTATTTTAAAAACCATGTATGGCGACCTGGAACTGAAGAACGGCGAGGGTTGGGTGGCAGGTCATAACCTGCGTGAACTCACCTGGAAAACGGTTCCTTTTCTTCGTCGTAACCTTGGGGTGGTATTCCAGGATTTTCAGCTGATGACCGACCGCAACGTCAACAATAACCTGAAGTTTGTGTTGAAAGCCACCGGCTGGAAAGATGAAAAACTGATGGATGAAAAAATTGCTGATGTACTGGATAAAGTGAATTTAAAAACAAAGGGTTTTAAAATGCCTTTTGAATTAAGTGGTGGTGAGCAGCAGCGGGTAGATATTGCCCGTGCATTGTTGAATTCTCCCCGCCTGATACTGGCAGACGAACCTACGGGCAACCTTGATCCCGAAACCAGCGATGAGATCATGCAACTGTTGTTTCATATCGCAAAGGATTATGATACCGCTATCATCATGGCCACGCATGATTACAGGGTGATCAATAAATATCCATCACGCACTATTAAAACAGAAAATGGCAGGGTGTGGGATAATGCTACGGTGAACCTTTAGGACCATGCCTTCGGCGGGAAGGTTGCTGACCATGCCTTCGGCAGGCAGGTTGTTGATTTTTGATTTATGATTTATGATTGCTGATTGGTGATTTTTGATTTTTTGTAAAGTCGGATGATTGAACATTAATCCAGGTTAATGCGGTTGATCAGTTGGGCTGCGTTGTTATTATTGTCGAAATATCCCGCCAGCATATTTTTTCTTGTGTCAATATCTTCCCGGGTAAAATCTTTTGAAAAATAAGCTTTGATAGCTGCAATAAATTCAGCGGGGGTTTCCACTTCGCCCAGTTGACCTTCGAGTTCGGTACCTTTAA
>CBFGLL010000306.1:0-3279 GCA_965649585.1 uncultured Chitinophagaceae bacterium
CTGTTAAAAACGCATCACGATGCACTCAGCAAGTACCAGCGCAAGTTCAAATACATCCTGATAGATGAGTACCAGGATACCAACCCTGCACAATACGAGATCATAAAATTATTGGGCGCCATGCACGAAAATGTGTGCGTGGTAGGTGATGATGCACAAAGTATCTATAGCTTCCGGGGTGCCACCATCGAAAATATTCTCCAGTTTCAAAAAGATTATGACGATGTAAAAGTGGTGAAGCTGGAACAGAATTATCGCAGCACAAAAAATATCCTGCATGTGGCCAATGAAGTGATCGGCAACAATAAAGGACAGATTGAAAAAAGGCTGTTTACCGATAATGGTGAGGGAGAAAAAATAAAGCTGGTGCGTACCATGACCGATAATGATGAAGGAAAAATGGTAGCCGATGCAATCAAAGAACAAAAACTTCGCAACCATTACAGCAACCAGGATTTTGCCATTTTGTATCGTACCAATGCACAAAGCCGTAGTTATGAAGAATCGCTGCGGAGGCTGGGGATTTCTTACCGCATATATGGCGGCACCAGCTTCTATCAAAGAAAAGAGATCAAGGATTTTATTGCCTACCTCAGGGTTGTGATCAATCCACGGGATGAGGAAGCTTTAAAACGCATCATCAATTACCCGGTAAGAGGCATTGGCAAAACAACCACAGAAAAGCTGGTGTTGTTTGCTAACGAGCGCAACCTTACCATGTGGGATATTTTAACCAATGCAGCCATGTATGGCTTTAAAAGCGGCACTTTGGAATCCATTGACAATTTTGTGTTGATGATGAAAATGTTCCAAAGCGAACTCGATAAAAAAAATGCGTATGAAATCGCCAACATCGTAGGCAGGAGCACAGGCATTGTAAAAGAACTGTTCAATGATAAAACCACGGAGGGGCTTGCCCGTTATGAAAACGTGCAGGAATTGCTGAACTCTATCAAAGAGTTTATTGAAACTCCAATGAACGAAGAAGATGGGGAAGTGGGTGATAAAAGTTTGGGAGCTTACCTGCAGCAGATCACTTTACTTACCGATGCAGATGATGAAAAGGATAACCCCGACGTGGTAAAGCTGATGACGATCCATGCTGCAAAAGGATTGGAATTCCCGGTAGTGTTTTTAGGAGGGCTGGAAGAAAATTTATTTCCCAGCGCATTAAGCATAAACACAAGGGAAGAACTGGAAGAAGAAAGGCGTTTGTTTTATGTAGCCATCACAAGGGCGAAAAAGTATCTTATTCTCAGCTATTGTAATGCACGGTATAAGTTTGGCCAGCTGCAACAAAATGATCCCAGCAGGTTTTTGGATGAAATACCGGAGCAGTATTTAGATAAATCGTATGCCGGCAATGCCCGCAGTAATGATGGCGGTTTTGGGCAGGGTGCTGCTTTTGAACGTATGAACCGTGGCTTCGGCGGTGGTGGCTGGGGCGACGGTGCAAGGGCAGAAAAAAGGTATGGTCCGCCACCGAATAAAAAACCGGCAACATCTTACGTGGCATCAAAACCGGTTGCTCCTAAAACGGTGGAACATACACCTAGTGCAGATTTTGCGCCCAGCGATACGAGAGCCTTACAACCTGGCCAGAAAGTGGAACACCAGAAATTTGGTTTTGGGGAAGTGATGAAACTCGAGGGCGCCAGTCATAATCCCATTGCTACCGTAAAGTTTGAACTGAACGGTGAAAAAAAGATCATGTTGAATTATGCCCGGCTGCGCATTATTGAATAAAAAAAGTTTTATTCTTTTCTGATTTTATAGGTTTCGGTTTTGCTGCCCAGCGTAAACTGCATCACGTAGTTGCCTGCAGGTATATCCGCAAGATGGATGTGGCTGTTGTTAATTCCTTCTGATGCTGAAAGTTTGGTTAGGAGCAACAGCTTACCATTTATATCAACCAGTCTCGCTATCAAATCTCCACGTGTTTCGGCATTGTATTGAATGAGCAGGTGGCCTGCTTTTGAAACCGGGTTGGGCGAAATGGATGTGATTAGTTTTGGCGAAACGCCTGCATTTTTATACAACCTGATAGGGCTCAGCTGCACTTTGCCATCAATATCTGTTATGGCAAGTTCATAGTACACAAAACGTTTGTTGGTATTTACCCTGTTGTCAAGGTAGGAATAGTTACGGGTTTGTTGCGAACTGCCTGCAGCGGGCACGTTGGCTATTGCGGTAAAAACCAAACCATCATAACTCCTGCGCACCGCAAAATGATCAGTGTTTAGTTCTGCCGTGGTGGTCCAGGTTAAATATGGTTTGTCTTGCCGGTTGCTCACATTAAAATCGCTGAGCGTAACAGGCAGTGAACCCGAAGCTGTAAAGTTGCCCGACATACTTACGCCATGAATTTCGCAGTAATATTCGTATGGTCCCGCTACCGTTACTGTGTATTCAAAAAAATCGCCGTTGCCTGAAAGGTAAGGAGAGAGCCATTCTGCCGCTCCCGCCGGTATATTTAATGAAGCGGTATTATGAAAGCCGGCGTTCCATTCCCAACGGATAATATCACCCACCACCACGTTAAGGTTGGCTGGCGTAAATTGATTGTTGGATACCGCAATAATATGAGTGCTGGCGCTTGCATAAAAAACGGGCATGGCAAGCAGGAAGAATAAAATTTTTTTCATGATGACTGCTTTAAGAATTGAAAATAAAATGCCCCCCGGTGTTCCCGGCAATGATGATTAATACGCAAGTCAATGCAGAGTAGTTGCCTACCCGGTGCTAAAAACCGCCATTTTTTAAGATGATCAAAGCGAAAAACAAAGGATTTGTTGTCTTTCGAATTTGGAAATTTAACGCTGTCTATAAGGTTTCGCAACCCCCGTGAGGGCCTTTCACTTTGGAATATTGACTATTTTTGCAACTATAAATTTGAGATTATGATCAAGACAGGCAACCCCGTGATTAGCATTTATACAGAAATGACTCCTAACCCGGAGACCATGAAATTTGTGGCCAATAAACTGTTGTACCCGGGCAAGAGTGTGGATTTTCCGGATGAGGCTTCAGCAAAGCCCTCACCACTGGCACAGGAGTTATTTACATTCCCTTTTATAAAATCAGTTTTTATAGCCAGCAATTTTGTTACGCTTACAAAAACCAGCGAAACAGAAGATTGGCAGGATGTGATCCCCACCATTAAGCAGTTTTTAAAAGAATACCTGGAAGAAGGCAAGGCAGTGGTGAACGAAGAAGAACTGGCCTCGGTAAAGGCAGAAAGCAGCAACGAAGTGAGTGCCGATGACGACGATGTGGTAA
>CBFGLL010000307.1:0-3272 GCA_965649585.1 uncultured Chitinophagaceae bacterium
GAAACCCTCTTTGCGCCTTAGCGCTCCCTTTGCCTCTTTGCGTGAAACCTCCTTCGCCTGAAATTCTTTCCCTGCGTGAAACCCTTTGCCCCCTAGCGCTCCCTTTGCCTCATTGCGTGAAACCCTTACCCCCGCTGCCTTTCACGAATCCCTCCGCCCGAAATGCCCACCCACAAAAGCTCCAAAATGTTATCCCCACAACGTTGATAATAATTTCGTAACAGTATACAATAGAGGAGTTATTTTGCTGTAAGAGTTGGTTAGGACAGGCTTTTTTAGACCTCTATAAATTCCAAATACTTAGAATAGATTTTTTTTACTATGTCTCCACATGGTAAGATGGCTTTTTCGCCCCTATCCTCACCTACTCCCAGTTAAAACAATACCGACATGAACAGTAGTGATGAACTTTTATTAAGAGAAAACAAGGATCGTTTTGTGATCCTTCCTATCAACTATCCTAAAATTTGGGAGCAGTATAAAAAACATGAAGCCAGCTTCTGGACAGCGGAAGAGATCGACCTCAGCGCCGATATGAAAGACTGGGAAAACATGAACGACGGTGAACGCCATTTCATCAGCCATGTACTCGCCTTCTTTGCTGCCAGCGATGGTATCGTAAATGAAAACCTCGCTGTGAATTTTATGAGCGAAGTGCAGTTACCCGAAGCCAGGTGTTTTTATGGCTTCCAGATCATGATGGAAAATATCCATTCTGAAACCTATGCCTTACTCATCGACACTTATATAAAAGATCCAAAAGAAAAAGATCGTTTATTCCACGCCATCGATACCGTTCCTGCTGTTAAGAAAAAAGCAGAATGGGCCCTGCGCTGGATCGAGAACGGAACTTTTGCAGAAAGACTCGTAGCATTCGCAGCAGTGGAAGGTATCTTCTTCAGCGGTAGCTTCTGCTCTATCTTCTGGTTGAAAAAAAGAGGATTGATGCCCGGTCTTACTTTCAGTAACGAGCTCATCAGTCGTGATGAAGGGCTGCATTGCGAATTTGCCTGCCTGCTCTACAGCATGCTGCAAAACAAACTGCCTGAAGAACAAGTACATGGTATCATCCGCAATGCCGTGGAGATCGAAAAAGAATTCATCACGGATGCATTGCCGGTTTCATTGATCGGTATGAATGCCGCTTTGATGCAACAGTACATCGAGTTTGTAGCCGACCGCTGGATAAGTGAACTGGGCTACACCCCGATTTACAACACCACGAATCCTTTTGATTTTATGGAGATGATCTCTTTGCAGGGAAAAACAAACTTCTTTGAAAAACGTGTGGGTGATTATCAGAAGGCGGGTGTGATGGGTGAGAAGGGATCGCAGAACTTTTCACTGGAAGAAGACTTTTAGGGGATTGCTGATTGTTGATTGCTGATTTCTGATTGATACCCACGGTTCAGAATTCTTAAAAAAGTTCAAAACGTAGAGGCCATGTCAAAAATCTCATTGATTGCTGATTTTTGATTGATACGGTTCAGCGTTTTTAAAAAAGTTTAAACCAGTACAGCAGATTAAAATCATAAATCACAAATCATAAATCAAAAATCCCCCGACATGACAAGCGAAGAATTAAAAAGCAGAACAAAAGCATTTCATATACAGGTGATCAAACTCTGCGAACTGTTACCAAGGAATGCAGCTGGGTTTGAACTGGGAAAACAAGTGATCAGGTCTGCGGGTTCAGTAGCGGCTAATTACAGGGCCGCCTGCCGGGGTAAATCAAAAGCAGACTTTATCTATAAGCTGGACATAGTTATTGAAGAAGCGGATGAGTCAATGTACTGGCTGGAGGTAATAGGAGATGCAGGGCTTGCCGATTTGAACATTACAACACCGCTTGTGAAGGAAGCAAATGAAATAGTGAGCATTTTCACAGCCAGTTCAATAACAGCTAAAAAAAAGTATCGTAAATGATAGAAGATTGCTGATGTATGACTTAAGCTCAAAAGACACAAGGAAAATGGAAATATTGTGTAATTCGCAATCATAAATCAACAATCAGAAATCATAAATCCGAAAATATCCAAACCAATGAAAACCAAAAATAAAAAAACAAAATCCGATCCTAAAGAAATCAGAAATCATAAATCAGAAATCATAAATCCAAATAAAACGAATCTACTAACTCAAAATAAAACTGCTCCTGTATGTATGTTATAAAAAGAAACGGAAAAAAAGAGTCCGTAAAATTCGATAAAGTAACGGCGAGGCTTGAAAAGCTGAGCTACAGCCTGAGCCCGATGGTGAACATCATTGATGTTGCTAAAAAAACCATCGAAGGTATTTATGAAGGTGTTCCTACCACCGAGCTGGACAACCTGGCTGCAGAAACAGCAGCATCGCTTACCATCACGCATCCTGATTATGCCATACTTGCATCAAGGATCGCCGTGAGCAATCTCCATAAAAATACGGTGAAGTCATTCTCCGCTACCATGAGAATGCTTTATGATTATATTGATCCAAAAACCGGTAAACACCTGCCTTTGCTGGCAGATGATATCATCGAGATCATCGAAAAAAATGCAGAGCTATTAGATAGCACCATCATCTACGACCGTGACTTCGGCTTTGATTATTTCGGTTTTAAAACCCTCGAAAAATCATACCTGCTGCGCCTGGATGGTAAGATCGCTGAGCGCCCGCAGCATATGTATATGCGTGTGGCCGTGGGCATTCACAGGGAAGATATTGAAGCTGCTATCAAAACCTATCACCTCATGAGTGAAAAATGGTTTACGCATGCTACGCCTACCCTCTTCAATGCGGGTACACCAAAACCACAAATGAGTAGTTGCTTTTTGCTGACAATGAAAGACGACAGCATCGAAGGCATTTACGATACCTTAAAACAAACAGCCAAGATCAGCCAGAGCGCCGGTGGTATTGGTTTGTCTATTCATAATATCCGTGCAACCGGTTCTTATATCGGTGGCACCAATGGCACCAGCAATGGTATCATTCCTATGCTGCGTGTGTTTAATGATACCGCCCGTTATGTTGACCAGGGCGGTGGCAAACGCAAAGGTGCATTTGCAATTTATTTAGAGCCATGGCATGCCGATATTTTTGAGTTCCTCGACCTGCGTAAGAACCATGGTAAAGAAGAAATGCGTGCAAGAGACTTGTTCTATGCTATGTGGATGAACGACCTGTTCATGCGGCGTGTAGAAGCAGATGAAAACTGGAGTTTGTTCTGCCCGAACGAAGCACCGGGCCTTGCAGACTGCTGGGGCAAAGAGTTTGAAGCACTCTATACA
>CBFGLL010000308.1:0-3270 GCA_965649585.1 uncultured Chitinophagaceae bacterium
CCTCCGCCGTGGTTCGTGTCTTCACGAACCACTATTTTAAACGGCTGATCAACATTATTGTTGAATTGATGATGATAGCTGCTGGTGCGGCGGAGGGATAGAAACACGGACCTGCCTGCCGGTAGGCGGGGTTTTATGATCATCATGATAGGTGATGATGGTCTGTTACAAAAAAATTCTTTGTGATTCTTTCTGCCTTGGCGTCCCTGCCTCCCGGCAGGCAGGTTAGTGGCCCCAAATCAGATAAACAGCGACAGCAGGGGTATTGACTAATGACCCATGACTCCCGACTACAGACAATCGAATCCCGACTGTCGGCCTACCCACAAATGCCGAAGTTGAAAAGCGAAACAATTTATCCTCATTTACTGCTTTCTGTTCCCCTGATAGGTATATTTACTTCCTAATCTGCTAATTTTTATGATGAAATATTTTTACCTCATCCTGTGTTTCTCTGCACTCAAAACGGCCGATGCACAGGTTGCCATCAGTACAACACCGGTAACACCCGCTGCAAGCGCCATGCTTGATATAAGAAGTAATAACAAAGGTGTGCTGTTACCTCGTATAGCATTGCAATCGGCAACAGATGTTACTACAGTAGCCAACCCAGAAACATCCCTGGTGGTTTTTAACACTGCAACAGCCGGTACCGCAGCCAATAAAGTAACACCCGGCTATTACTACTGGAGTGGCAACAGGTGGATGAGGATGCAGAATGTTATTGACACAACAGTAGTCTCTTCCGTACAGGGAGCATCCTTTTCTGAAATACCTGACGCAGGAGGTTCTTTTCAAATTGAAAACTTTACCAGTACAGCCATTCCTGATAATAATCCTGCCGGAGTTACGAGCAATATTAATATTGGTGCTAACCAACTATTGACACCCGATATTTATACTTTATTTATAGGGGTTAGGATATATCATCCTTATGTAGGGGATCTTAGTCTCAGTTTAATTTCACCCACCGGTACAACTATCCCCTTATCTAATCGTAACGGAGGGAGTGGAGATGACTATGGTACAACCAGCGCTAACGGTGTAATAAACCATACGCTTTTTACGGCGGATGCCGGTTATCCCATTATCACTTCCGGTACGCCGCCCTTTCCGGGAGTATACAGACCTGAAGGAGACCTTGCTCAACTAAATAATACCAGTGCCATAGGTAACTGGGGATTAAAAATTGCAGACCAGGCAGGCGGCGATGCAGGCACCCTTATCAGCTGGACTATTTTAGTGGCACCTAAGCTGGATAAGAATTGGTACCTCGTAAAAGAAATACCGGTCCAGGGAAAAAACGGAACCGCTATTATTACGCAGGCTACATTGGGTACACAGGCTTTCTCCCCTTATGGCATTAATACAGCTATCACATACAGCAACACATCTTCAGGGCCGGAAGGTGCATCCGGGGGTGCGGGTACTGCTCCTCCCGGCACTTTAATCCAGGGCGTTTCGCAATCAAATAATGTGCAGGGAACCGGCCAGTCAACTCAATTGCAATATTTCAGAGCGTATGCTGTAAATACTGCCATGCAGGGAGAAATACCGAATACTGAAGATGGTACAACTTATTATATAAAGCTCTGGCGACAAGGCCCAACAGATGCAAGCAAAGTTTCAGCAAGCGTTAATGTAACGAGGATGTATAAATAATATTCCCGTTGCCACTTCAGGATCACACCCGCTCGTTTACCGCTGAACATAGATCAACTGATCAATGACTGCTGTCATCCTGCCTGCCCCGATGTTTTCGTGGGAGGCACGAAGGATCTGCCTATCGGCAGACAGGTGTGCCTGGAGATAAGAAGGAGCAATGCCGGGCAGACCTGTCTGCCGGTAGGTAGATCCTTCCGCTGCAGATGATAAAATCCAACCCTCATGAAATGTTTGCAGCCTCAGGAAGACAGCTAAACTTATGCCGCTGAGCACTGGGCAACTGCCGCATGACTGCTGTCATCCTGAGGCACGAAGGATCTGCCGGGAGATGATAAAGCAACCATTCCCAGGCAGCGACCTCCTGCGCCGATGAGTATTAATGTACCCCGTTTTGTTCGATACAGCCGTAGACTGCCCCCATCCATGGTAAAGTGATATCAACTCGTGAGCTGGTCTTACCTGCTACTTAACGGCTTTACCACAGTTGCAAGATTTTTAAGATTAAACGCTTTGGACAAAGTGACATTATAATTAGGCTGAGCATTTCTGATCTCCACGCCTTTAACCGTTCTCTTTCCTAAAAAGTTGGAGACCTCTCCTCCTAACGTTAAGCCAGTGGTAGGTTCTGTAATCCAAAGCCTACCAAAATAAAAAGGCCTTTTTATTCTTTGATATTCAGAATTCACAAGCGTTATGCCACCAGAGCCAGAACCGGCCGATACGTTAACCGGGCTGTAATTGTAGTTCATTCCTACAGATGAACTTAATCTCACACTGATATCATCATTTTCATATTTTAATAACAAGCCGATAATCCCTAGATATACATCGTAAACATTGAATTCAAGTTTTGTTTGCGAAGGAGCTACCAAAGGAAACGGAGTATTAGCAGGATAACGATTCTTAACGGAATCAATTCTGATGGTTTTTGAGCCTACATACTCATTTTGCATACTGGTACGCCTCCATATAAACTCAAATTGAGGGGCATAGAACAGTTTCAAAGTTGCTTCGGAAAGAGGCTTTATTTCATATAAGGGAGTAAAGTTTATTCCGATATTATCGGATACTCTGGTAGATACAGGAGTGGCAGAGTCAAAATAACGTGCTATAGAATCTTCATTTATCTTTTCAATCCTGGATTCATAAGTTGCTAACCTTGTTGAATCTGTTTTTGTCATTGTTCTATTGCCATAGAGACTTAGTGCAAACCCCCAACGCTTAGTATCTGGAATAAAAATATTGGTGGCGAAAAACAAATTTTTTGCATGTATACCATCCACCAAATCGAAGTTTGTACCGAGATAACCGAGGTACCGATAATTTGGCAATTTCTCAATTCCAGGAAAGATCATTATAACGATCTTTTGTATTTTGCCGCTATTCCCCTTTTCGTCAACAACTTCCTTTCCGTTGTCTTGTTTCTTAACTACAATTTTCAATACTAATTTTAAAGGCTCTGTTTGTTTAAAATATTTTTCCTCATCTTTCAGGTAAACGAAAAACAACTTGCTATCTCCCAAATCTTTTATTTTTCCGGTTACCGGTTCTTTGATCTCATAATAACTGCTTTTTAAGGTGGATTCCTCATCGGCAATTATTTCA
>CBFGLL010000309.1:0-3262 GCA_965649585.1 uncultured Chitinophagaceae bacterium
AAGAATTTTACAGGAAAATTGCAGAAACGGATGAGCAGGTAGAAATGCGGTACGAGAGCAAATTATTGCATAACAAATTTGAAATACTGCTGCAGCAAAACCGGGACAGGGACAGGTACCTCCAAAGAACAAATGTTGGTATTCACAAAGACGACCTGTTGTTTGAATTAAACGGAGAAGCTTTCAAAAACATTGCATCGCAGGGCCAGCGAAAAAGTTTATTATTTGCGCTTAAACTGGCGGAGTATCAACTCATGAAAATTAAAAAAGGGTTTGCTCCCCTACTGTTACTGGATGATGTATTTGAAAAACTCGATGAAAGAAGGATGAACAATTTATTGCAGTGGGTTTGTAATGATAATGATGGCCAGGTATTTATAACAGACACCCATCGTTCCAGGCTAGAACAGGCTTTCCAGGCATTAAACAGCCCTGCAGACATCTTAGAATTATAAACTTACATTTGCAGTATGGCCGAAATGAGTTTACAGGATGCCCTTAAAAAGTTTATAAAAAACAGCCGTTTCAAAAATGAAATACAGGCTTACCAGATCAAAGAGGTTTGGGAAAACATTATGGGCAAAACGGTAGCTAAATACACCGAATCTATCCAGATAATCGGGAAAACGCTTTTTATTTCCACACCTGTGGCGCCATTAAAAAATGAACTGTCCTTTCAAAAAGATACCATTTTAAAACGGGTGAATGAAGCCCTGGGTGAAAACCTAATCACTGAAGTGGTGATCAAATAATCTTCTAAATTATTTTTTCAGGTACATTACTTCTTTCACCAGTTTTACGGTGCGGCTAACATCAGGCAGGTAAGCAGCTACCAGGTTGGGTGCATAATGCATAGGTGCATCAGCAGAAGTGATCCTGCGAATGGGTGCATCCAGGTAATCGAATCCTTCTTTCTGGATCCTGTATGCTATTTCAGAACTTACCGAGGCAAATGGCCATTGTTCTTCCACAATTACCAGCCTGTTGGTTTTCTTTACACTTTCTAAAATGGTGAACCAATCTAATGGGCGGATAGTTGCAACATCAATCACTTCTGCTTCTATGCCATCTTTCGCCAGTTCTTCCGCTGCTCCCAATGCCACTTTCATCATTTTATTAAAAGAAACAATGGTAACATCTTTCCCTTCTCTTTTTACAAAACATTTGCCGATAGGTAACACATATTCTTCCTCCGGCACCTGCCCTTTATCGCCATACATCACTTCACTTTCCATGAACATTACGGGGTCGTCGTCCCTGATGGCAGCTTTCAGTAAACCCTTGGCATCATAAGGATTGCTCACGGAAATTACTTTAAGGCCAGGAATATTGGCATACATACTTTCAAAAGCGGTAGAATGCTGCGCACCCAACTGCCCGGCGCTTCCGTTGGCTCCCCTGAACACTATTGGGCAACCCACCTGTCCGCCGCTCATAGCAAGCATTTTTGAAGCGGTATTCAGTATCTGGTCGAGTGCCAGCACGGCAAAGTTCCAGGTCATGAATTCTACAATAGGTCTTAAACCATTTTGCGCTGCGCCCACTGCAATAGCACTAAAACCCAACTCTGCGATAGGCGTATCGATCACTCTTTTTTCTCCAAATTCTTCCAGCATCCCCTGGCTCACTTTGTAGGCGCCATTATATTCTGCTACTTCCTCCCCCATTAGAAACACCCTTTCATCCTTACGCATTTCTTCACTCATTGCTTCTCTTAAGGCTTCTCTAAACGCAATTTCACGCATGTTATGTAGTAATTATTTTTTTATTTAATTAGTTGGTGCGCAAATTTATTCTATAACTGGCAGATGAACAAATACCTCCCCCATTATAATATTCCCTCCTGCTAAAAACAACAGTGGCCGCCCCTAAAAGGACGGCCACTGCGTTTAACTGAAAATTCAGCAGTTAGTTAGGGTAAATTACTTTACCAGTAACTCTTTCGTTACCAATTCTGAATTGGTAAACCATTGTTTTACGTTGTGCGGAAGGCACTTCATAAGTCAATGTTTTTACTGCGTCTTTTTCTATATATCCCTGGTATAAAGTGGTTACTTTTTCACCTAACAATCCGAATAAATCGAAACTGCCGGTACCAGAAACATGCGACTTAACTGTGAAAACAATTCTGTCTGTGTAAGGATTTGGATGAGCGGTAACCTCTACAGCGGGACTTGTTTTTAACACATCCGAATTTGCTGGTGTGTTTACCTGCAATCCTGAAGTACCAGTGTATGGTACCCTACCTACCAGGAAGCGGCATTCGTCAAACGCATTGTTGATAACATCAACAGCATTTGCTACCAGGTTTGGATCGATGTCTGTTACAACACCGCCCAATACATCGTTGGCAAGTTTGTACAAGCCAGCAACAGTAGTTGGGTATGGATCCACGTTACTGCTATTTAAGTAAACAATAACAGCGTGTGGAATACCGAATGTGTCAGGTGTTCCTGTTGGAACTCCAGTAGGTCCGCAAGCAGAAGATGCTCGGGTGATAATAGTGTCAGAAAGGATCATACTACCCAATCTTGCACCATTTGTTGCGTCAAAGTTCAGGCTCAGCCACAATGTAAGCGTTTGTGCAAACAAAGTGTTTTTGATTTTACCATGGTTTTGTCCGCCCACTTGTAATGGACCTACGCTCCATGTATTTTGCTGAGACCATTTGCCGCCGCCTGCTCTTTGTCCGAATTTCTGAGATGTACCACCACCTGGCAGCATTTCATCCATAATATGCGGAGCATCAGCAGTTACAAATGTCCAGTAACGGTTGTTTGCCTGACTACCCATTACATATGTACCACCAACATTCTGGAGGGCATTCTGTATTTGAGTAAGTGAAACAGAACTTGTACCATCACCATTGCAATGGTTACCACCTGCGCTACCATATGCACCCTGTGTATAAGTACAAGCTGAAGGACAGCAAGGTACTTCGATAGTTTGGGTGAATGTGCTGGTATTGCCACAAGCATCAGCAACAGTCCATGTTCTGCTGTAAGTAGCAGGACAAGAGTTTTGTTGTTGATTTGGTGTAGTAACAACGCTTACTACGGTAACCGCACCGCAAGCATCTGTGAATTGTGGAGCAACCCATGGTAAAGTTTCGAAGGTTGCTGTGCACTCAGCAGTGATGCTTGTTGGAGGATTGTTAGTGATCGTTGGACCCTGTGTATCACGAGTGAAAGTCACAGTTTGTGAGTTAGTACCTGTGTTACCACAAGCATCAGTCACAGTCCATGATTTAGTTACAGTTCTT
>CBFGLL010000310.1:0-3255 GCA_965649585.1 uncultured Chitinophagaceae bacterium
CCATGGGTATTTCGCTCATTGCATTGCTGATGGTAACGGGCACGCTTAGCCTTAAAGAAATGGTGGTGCAGCAGCAGCAAGGATGGTGGAATATTGTGTACCAGCCCCTGGGCTTTTTAATATTCCTGATATGTTCATTTGCAGAATGTAATCGTACTCCTTTCGATTTACCGGAAGCAGAAAATGAACTGGTGGGCGGTTACCACACGGAATACTCTTCCATGAAACTTGGTTTCTATTTATTTGCGGAGTACATCAATATGTTCATCAGCAGTGTGATCATGAGTACTTTGTTTTTTGGTGGATACGATATGCCATTTGTGGATGAGTCAACGCTGTCGCCAAATATTGCGGCAATTGTAGGTATTGTGGCACTCATGGCAAAAGTGATTTTCTTCATCTTCCTGTTTATGTGGGTGCGTTGGACGATACCGAGGTTCCGTTATGACCAGTTGATGAGGTTGGGTTGGCAGATTTTAATTCCGCTGGCATTGTTTAATATGCTGGTAACAGGTGGCGCTATTTTGTTTTTTGACAAATAGGCCGGTAACATTTTTATTATTGCAAATTGTATAAAACATGCAGGCATTAACTAACAGGGTAAAACAAGTGGATCGCAAGCCAATGAATTTGTGGGAGCGGATGTATTTACCTGCTATTCTTAAAGGAATGTTCATTACGTTCAGCCATATCTTTAAGAAAAAACCTACTATTAATTATCCTGAAGTAAAACGGCCGTTCAGTCCTGTGTTCAGGGGAATGCATATTTTAAACAGGGATGCCGAAGGGCGTGAAAACTGCACTGCCTGCGGCCTGTGCGCTGTGGCCTGCCCGGCAGAAGCCATTACGATGGAAGCTGCAGAAAGGCAAACAGGTGAAGAACATTTATACCGGGAAGAAAAGTATGCAGCCAGGTACGAGATCAATATGTTGCGTTGTATTTTTTGCGGACTCTGCGAAGAAGCCTGTCCTAAAGATGCTATCTACCTGAGTGAAACATTCACACCGGCAGATTACCAGCGCAAACAATTCATCTACGACAAACAAGACCTGTTGATACCACACCCGATAGAAGAGCCGGAAGCGTATAAAAAAGCATTGGGCAACAGGGCAAAAAAAGAAACCACTAACTAACAAACCAAAAGCGCCGGGGGCTTATGAATATTTATAACATTATTTTTCTTTTTCTTTCTGCCATGGCGGTGGGCAGCGCTGTAATGATGCTGCTCAGCAAGAATCCTGTAAAAAGTATTCTCTGGCTCATCGTGGTATTTTTTGCTATTTCGGGCCATTATATCATGTTGAACGCTCAGTTCCTGGCCGTGGTGAATTTAATTGTATATGCGGGTGCCATCATGGTGTTGTTTTTATTCGTGGTAATGCTCATGAATCTCAATAGCATGAAAGAGCCTGTTAAAAATTTCAGGCTGCAGCTGGTGAGTGTGATCTCCGGTGGTGCATTGATGCTAATCCTGCTTTCTGCATTGATGAAGGGAGGCAACACGCAACTGGTGCAGATGCGGGTAGGAGATGCAGGCCTGATTAAAAATCTTGGAAACGTATTATTCACCAATTATGTATTGCCATTTGAGATTGCGAGTGTATTGTTTTTAAGTGCGATGATGGGTGCAGTAATTATCGGTAAGAAAAATTAAAACCTCATATGAAGAGCACACTTAAAAAAACCAGTTTGTTGATGGGCGTGTTACTGATGTCACTGATGGCATCGGCACAAATTAAGATCGGCGACATTGATGTTGACCTCGACCAGATCCTGGGGCGGGTGAAAGTATTAAAAGTGCAAAAAGGATTTAACCCACGCTTTTTCCTTGGCGACCTGCAATTGAATAAAGTGGGTATACTGGGCGAAAAATTAAAGGGTGTGGAAGTGCTGGGTGAAGTGTTCAACAAAAAAAATATTGACCAGGTAACCAAACTTTATAAAACATACAAAACAGGTTTGGTTGTTTTTAAGATATTGGGAGCTGCGGGCACAGCCGTAGCGGCATACAGCACAGTGAGAGGCATTACCAGCGATTCTAAATTTGAAAGTGCTACGGTAAAAGCCATGTTGTATCCCGCATTAACGAGTGTGGCTACAGGGGTGGTCACCAAGATACTTACTAAAAAAGCTTCGTACAAAGCCGTTGATATTTTCAATGGGGTAGTGAAGAAAAAAGTGGGAGATATATTTTCAATCAGGCCGGCATCCGAAACACTGGGCGTTGGTCTTTATGTACAATTATAACTATGGATATTAAGTATTATATCGGTTTATCGCTTGTATTGTTCTCCATTGGAGTAATAGGAGTGCTTACACGCCGCAATGCCATCCTCATTTTTATGTGCGTGGAACTGATGTTGAATGCAGTAAACCTGTTGCTGGTGGCTTTTTCAAAAATGCATGCGATGAGTGGGGTAGCAAAAGCATCTGCAAGTTATGCGGCCGATGCGCAGATATTTGTGTTTTTTGTGATGGTGGTGGCTGCGGCAGAAGTAGCAGTGGGCCTCGCCATTATTGTAATGCTTTACAGGAATATTCATTCGGTGGATATTAATTTTTTAAACCGGTTAAAGAACTAATGCTCTGCCCCGGGGGTAAGAGAAAATATTTTTAATTGCTATGACGAAAATTACTGATTGGGCCTGGTTGATTCCCGTTTTGCCGTTGGTTGGTTTTATGATCAATGGGCTGGGAAGAAAAATGCTTTCCAAAACCCTGGTGAGCACCATCGGTTGTGGGGTGATACTGGCTTCCTTTGTGTTGAGCTTACTCGTGTTTTTCCAGGTGAAATCGGGAGGTGCTGTTAACATCCATTATTTTGATTTTATCAATATCAGCTCCATCAATATTGGTTTTGATTTTAAGCTGGATGCATTATCGGCCTTATTCCTGCTCATTATTACCGGGGTAGGTTTCCTCATCCACCTGTATTCTACCGCTTACATGCACGAAGAAGACAATAAGGATTTTGCAAAATATTTTGCTTACCTCAACCTGTTCGTGTTCTCTATGTTGCTGCTGGTAATGGGCGGTAATTTTGTGATCCTGTTTATTGGATGGGAAGGCGTGGGCTTATGTTCTTACCTCCTCATTGGATATTGGTTTAAAAACCCCGCATATACCAAAGCGGCCAACAAGGCATTTATCATGAACCGCATTGGCGATCTTGGTTTCCTGCTGGCCCTGTTCTGGTTAATAGCAAGAGTAGGTTCACTTGATTTTGATACGGTATTTTCTGCAGCGTCACTGGC
>CBFGLL010000311.1:0-3236 GCA_965649585.1 uncultured Chitinophagaceae bacterium
GCATTCTTTAAGTCTGCATCAATATTCTGAAGCAGGCTACGAATACCTTTTCCCAATGCGTCTTTTTTATTTGGTTGTGTCATAAATGCAATTTGATAATTCGATAATTAGCTAATCTGCTAATGGGGAATCCGATTGCCCAGGTGTTAAAACTTCGTTCATTAGCACATTAGCATATCAGCATATTAGCTAATTAACTAATCACCCTCTCTTCCTGCTTTATCTTAGTGAGGTTATTTTTTTGTAAGATCTCTTTTGCAAGGTGCAGGTAATTAATAGATCCTTTGCTATCGCTATCATATAATATTACCGGTTTGCCAAAACTGGGCGCTTCACTCAGCCTGGTATTCCTGTGAATGATACTTTCAAAAACCAGTTCTTCAAAATGCCTGCGAACTTCGCTTACAACCTGGTTGCAGAGCCTCAGCCTTCCATCGTACATGGTCATTAAAATGCCTTCAATTTTGAGGTCTGTATTGAGGCGGTTTTGTACAATCTTAACGGTGTTCAGTAATTTACCAAGGCCTTCGAGGGCAAAAAATTCAGTTTGAACCGGCACCACTACGCTATCCGCAGCCACCAATGCATTTACAGTAATTAAACCTAAAGATGGCGAGCAGTCAATCACAATAAAATCATATTCATCTCTCACTGTTTCTAAAATCCTTTTCATTACCGACTCCCGGTTGGGGTAGTTGATCATTTCAATTTCGGCACCCACCAGGTCAATATGCGAGGGAACCAGGTCGAGGAAAGGGATATCGGTTTTTAATATCACGTCTTTTGCTTCTGCTTCATTTACCATACAGTCGTACAAACTTTTGGTAACATTATGCAAATCGAAACCCACACCGGTGGTGCTGTTGGCCTGCGGATCGGCGTCTACCAGCAATGTTTTATATTCCAGCACGGCAAAACTCGCTGCAAGATTAATTGCCGTAGTTGTTTTACCTACTCCACCTTTTTGATTTGCAATGCCTATGATTCTGGCCATTCTGTTATTGGGTTTATAGGCCGCTGCGGCCTTTCTGAATTTTGGCAAACATCGGATAAATTAAATGGATTATACCTATTTGTGCCAAGTTGGCAAAAATAATTAATCGGTATAAAATTGGAGCAGTCTATTTAAATTGTTCTTCATAATTAATCAACATGTTATAAATGATCACCATAATATCGGGCACCAACAGGAATGACAATAACACCAAAAAAGTAGCTTTTGAGTATCGGCGCCTGCTGGCAGAAAAAAATGTGGAATCTGCTATCATTGCGCTGGATGAGGTTCCTGTAGAAAAAGGTAGTTCCGGTTTCCAGGAGCTGGTGGAGCAGCTGAAGGCCGCAGATCGATTCATCATCATCATGCCCGAGTACAATGGCTCTTATCCCGGTATTTTAAAACTGATGATCGACAATACACCCGTGAAGGAAACCTGGTGGCACAAAAAGGCATTGATGACGGGTGTTTCTACCGGCAGGGCCGGCAACCTGCGGGGTATGGAACACCTTACGGGGGTGTTGCTCCATATGAAGATGCTGGTTCATCCCAACAGGTTGCCAATAAGCCTGGTTGACAAGCTGATGGATGGCGACAGCAGGTTTACCGATAAAGCTACCCTTGCTGCCATTGATACCCAACTGGAGGAATTTCTCGATTTTTAACAAGCGCAAACAGTATTCCCGCCCGCATTCCACTTCATCGTTCGTACATTTGAATTTCATCATTAAGTAAACCTATGCGTTCGCCCTTAGGAGCAATTATTTTTATATCGATCATGCTGGCGCTTGATTTTTATGTTTTCCAGGCAGTTAAAACCGTTTCGCAGTCTGCCACAAGCCGCACCAAAACCATCATCGCTATCATTTACTGGGGTATTACTTTGTTTTGCGTAACAGGATTCCTGGCTTTTGTATTTACCAAACATGAGTTCCTGGGAGCAAAAGTGCGGAGCTACCTTTTTGCCACCATCATAGGATTGTTCCTCGCAAAAATTACGGCTACCATTTTCTTTTTGGCAGACGACCTGCGGAGAGGCATTCAATGGATTGCAGGCAAATTGTTTTTTGGTAATACAGAAATGGAAAAAACCAGTACTGGTGAGGGGATCAGCCGCTCCGTTTTTTTGAGCTGGCTGGGCCTGGGCGTAGGTAGCACTTTATTTGGCAGCCTTGTATATGGCTTTAGCAATAAATACAATTATAATGTTAACCGGGTAAAACTGGCCTTCGACAATCTTCCTGCGTCTTTTAAAGGAATGAAGATTGTGCAGATAAGTGATATACATGGTGGAAGCTTGCAGGATAAAAATGCGGTGAATCATGGCATTAAAAAAATCCTGGATGAAAAAGCCGACCTGATTGTGTTTACCGGCGACCTGGTAAATGATGCCGCCACCGAAATGGAAGAATTAATGAAACTGTTTGCCCAACTATCGGCACCCATGGGCGTGTATTCTATTTTAGGCAACCATGATTATGGTGATTATGTACGGTGGCCCATCAACGGCGTTTCAAAACAACAGAACATAGAAAATTTAAAAGCGGTTCATGCAGGTATGGGCTGGCGGTTGCTGATGAATGAACACGTGGCACTGGAACGTAATGGTGAAAAAATAGCGCTGCTGGGTATCGAAAACTGGAGTGCCAAAGCAAGGTTTCCCAAACATGGAAGGATGAGTGATGCGCATGCGGGCACAGAAGAATACCCTTTTAAAATATTGATGAGCCACGATCCCAGCCATTGGGATGCGGAAGTAATACCGCAATACAAAGATATCGACCTCATGCTGAGTGGTCACACCCATGGAATGCAGTTTGGCGTGGAGGTACCCGGTTTTAAGTGGAGCCCTGTGCAGTATGTTTACAAACAATGGGCAGGACTCTATGAAAATGAAAACCAAAAATTGTATGTGAACAGGGGTTTCGGCTTTATTGGTTACCCGGGCAGGGTAGGCGTGCTGCCGGAGATAACGGTGATAGAACTGGCGTAGTTATATTTTAAATAAAAGGAGCAAACTAATAAAATTTGCTCCTTTTTTTTGACCATTAGAAGAGGAATAGTGATTGTCCTCCCACTTTTTTCTTAGCCCCATTCGGCCTCATGTTGTAAGTAAATGTGGCCATGTAGTAATTCCCTAAAAAGTTGCTGCTATTGTATGCCAGCATATTCTGCGACATCTGTACCGATGTATTATTGATTTTCCGCAGTATATCTGTAACTCCCAGCCTTAACACCCCGG
>CBFGLL010000312.1:0-3235 GCA_965649585.1 uncultured Chitinophagaceae bacterium
GCTTCATCATTAATAAACAATGGTTTTATCTTGTATCTCTCAATGAAGGCGATCTCTTTTTCGCATGCTTCAAAACCATCGAATGCTTTTATACTCGATGCAGCCACAGCACCCATGCCTTCAATTTTTTCCAGTTGAGTTTTTGGAGTTTTAAAAATGGCCGAAGCGGAACCCATTGCCTGTACCAATGCCTTGGCCCTTACATCCCCTATATTCGGAACTTTGGTGAGTGCAACCTGGTATAATAAATCATTGCTCATAAGGCCAGGTAAAATAGACAGTAAAAAATAAAATCCAAAAAAAAGCCGCAAAAATTTTGCGGCTACATGTTGTTTGATTTTTTAATTGGCAATGATGCTTAGCTCCGTGCGCCGGTTATTGGCCCTTCCTGCTTCGCTGTCGTTATCAGCAATTGGTTTGCTGGCGCCAAATCCTTTTGAACTCAGCCGGTTTATGGCGATGCCATTTTGTTGTAAATAGTTGATCACTGCTTTTGCCCGGTTGTTGCTGAGGGTGATATTGTCTGCGGGTTTTCCAATATTATCTGTATGCCCGCTGATCTGTATCCTGATGGCAGGGTTTTCATTCATCAGCCTTATCAGGTTATCAAGTTCTGTTTTGGATTCATCCTTCAACTCCCATTTGTTTGAATCGAAAAAAATATTTTTCAATACAATACTGGCTCCTGCTTCAATCGGTTGCAGCGGAATATTTACCGTGAGAAAAGAATCTGCGGAAGCTACTTTCATTGAAAAATTGTCGGAATAAAAAAGGTAACCTTTTCTATTTACGTTGAATGCGTAGTCGTTTCCTTCCGGTAATGTTACCAGGTAATTTCCGTCTTCATCGGTTTGTAATTTCGAGATCATTTTTCGGGTACGGATGTCTGTTAGTTCTACTGATGAGGGAAGGCCGGCATTTGTTTTTTTGTCAAACACCTGTCCTTTCACCCACAGGGTTCTTGCCGCACGAATGTCTTCTCTTAATTCAAACTGGAACAAGTCAAGGCCACCTTTGGTATCTAAACCGTCGCTTGCAAAATAGGCAGTGCGGCCATCGGACGATACAATGAGGGAGCCTTCATCGTCGATGGTATTGATGGGGTAGCCGAGGTTTACGGCTGTATCCCATTTATTATCGGTGGTTTGTTTGCTTAAAAAAAGATCGGTCATGCCATAGCCCGGGTGTCCATTGCTGTTGAAATACAATGTTTGGTTGTCGGCATGAATAAAAGGACAGCTCTCATCGCCTGCTGTATTTATGGTGGGGCCAAGATTTTTTGCATCGCTCCATTTTCCATTGGGCAGTTTGCTGCTCACCCAGATATCTTTTCCGCCGAAACCGCCGGGGCGGTTGCTGGAGAAGTAAAGATGCCGTTTATCGGGGCTCAATGATGGTGATGATTCCCAGAAATCAGTGTTTACAATAGCTCCCATGTTTTCGGGTTCTGTCCATCCGCCTGATTTTGTTTTGTAGGCTATGTACAGGTCGCAGCTACCCACACCTTCGGGATAGTTACAGCCAGTAAATACAAACCAATCGGCATCCTGGGAAATGTTTTGTGCACCCTCGTTGAAGTTGGTATTAATTTTTCCTTCTACCGGCGCAGCTTTTGTCCAGGTGCCATTTTGGAGGTTGCTCTGGTAAAAATCCTCGTCGTTATTTACCCTTCTTGTAAAAATAAATTTACTTCCATCAATGGTGAGGGATGGAAAATATTCCAATGCTTCGCTGTTGATATTTTCGCCCATATTTTTTGGGGCGTACACATAATTCAAGATGCCTTTTTCCGCTAATTTTTTTTGATAGTTGATGGCAAACTCAAAGGATTTTTTGCGGTAGTTGCCCGCCTTAATACTTTGTTCATTCAATTTGGGCGTTTGCAAAAACTGTTCTACCGTGGTGAGTGCTTTTTCAAAATTCCCGGTTCCTGCCAGTGAAATGGAATAGGGTAGCAGGTAGGTGTTGGAGTACACAGGGTCCATTTGCATGGCTTTTTCAAAGTCGCTTACAGAAGCCCGGTAATTTTTCATATTGGCATAGATGCCAGCCCGGGAAAGATAGACATCCACAAATTTTGCATCGAGCGAAAGCGCCTGGTTTAAAAGCTGCACTGCTTTTTTGTAATCCCCATCCTGGGCAGCTTCATAAGCCTGGCCATAAATGTCGCCGGCTTTTTTATTTACTTTATCAGGATCGTACCATTGGGCGTTTGATGTGAGGTAACTGCCAGAAATAAACAGGAGGCATATAACAATGCGCTTCACTAAAATCATTCGGTTAATTGTTTTAATGAAGGTAAAACGAAATAATGGGCTATCTATTTCAATACTGTTAAAGTAAAAAACTCAGGGCACGTTGATGTATTTGTGCACCTGTAGCGAAATCCTCCATTTTGGATGTTGCTTAATGTAATCTATGATAAGAGGGGTTACAAGCGCAGCCTTTTCCCACTCCGGTTGAAGGTATAGTTTGCAATGCGGGGGTACCATAGCGGCATGTTTTTCGGCCCAGTCAAAATCTGATTTGTTAAACACTACCACTTTTAATTCGCTTGCTTTTTCGATCACTTCCGGTAAGGGCGCTTTAAACTTTTTGGGAGAAAGGCAGATCCAGTCCCAATTGCCCGACAATGCGCTGCTGCCTGAGGTTTCAATATTTGTTTGAAATCCTTTTTGTTTAAGGGCCGCCGTAAGCCCATCGAGCTGATGCATTAAGGGTTCGCCCCCGGTGATCACTACCAATACGTCCTGGTTTTGCTGGTTGTTTTCGGCAGTGCCGGTTTCTGCCACTGCCACAAGCTCGTCAATGGTATATTGCGGGTGTTTGCCTGCATCCCAGCTATCTTTTACGTCGCACCACACACAGCCTACGTCGCAACCCCCCAATCGTATAAAATAAGCTGCACGCCCCTGGTGGAAACCTTCACCCTGCAAGGTGTAAAAATGTTCCATTACCGGCAGCCTGGTTTCAATATGTTCTATAGTGCTGCTCACCGGGATGATTGGTTTTGTACACAGGCGTTATATGTGTTTTTCAACAACGCAGCAATGGTCATTAATCCCACGCCGCCCGGTACAGGTGTGATAAAACTTGTTTTTGGCGCTACATTTTCAAAATCAACATCGCCTTTAATGGCAAAGCCCGATTTTTTGGAAGCGTCTGCCACACGGGTAATTCCCACGTCGATAACAACTGCATTTTCTTTTACCATATCGGCTGTTAAAAAGATACT
>CBFGLL010000313.1:0-3223 GCA_965649585.1 uncultured Chitinophagaceae bacterium
TGCAGATAGAACAAGCCAACAAAAACAAACAGAAAGATGAACTGCTGGCGCAAAAAGCCGTGATGCAAAAAACAGATCCATCCATTACAACAGTGAGTGTGGTACAGGGGAGCCTGGTAAAAACACAGGAACATTGTTTTTTTGTTTCTGCAGCTTTGGGGAAAACGCAGGTAGATGGCAAAACGGTTTTTGCTATTTCTGCGCAGTCGCCTATTGGGCAGGTGATGATGGGATTGAAAGTAGGGGAAAGATTTTCAATAAACCAGGCAAACTATTTAATTGAAGCTATCCAATAAATCCAAAACTAAAATAGGTTTATAAGTTAAGATGGAGATTTCGTGGTTTACCAGGTGGAGGTTGAGAATTTTATATTCGAAATATTTTGGTTTTTTCAAAAAAAAGCATAATATTAGTTAATAAACCAAACCTCCTGTATGAAATTAATCTGCCCCCCCCCGCAAAAATTGCAGTATCTCCAATTATTTTTCTATTGATTTTCCTTCTGTTTCATGGATGTAAAAAACTGGATAGCTTTTCAAGAGAAGCACCCCTGGAATCTATTGAAACAAAATTTTTTGCATCGAAAACCGGCTTACCGATGCCTGTATTAAAAGTGATAGAGGCATTAAAAAAACAAAAGGCTATCGGCGGTTTTATACCAGGCCTTGCAGAAAGGGACGGCTATGCGGTTTGGGGAAAATCGCAGGTAAAACATCTAAATAAAAACTTACACCTTAATCGTAATGGTGAAAATGACGATGTGGTAGAAGTGTTTACACCCATTATACAGGAGGACAGCAATTTTGTAAATGGCTTTTTCTTTAGTAAAATAGTGGGCGATAGTGTGGAATTGCATTTGTACAGGGCAAATGACTATGATTTGTACCCTTACGGGAATATAGACAGTTCAAAAACAACAGCCGAAGCTATAACATTTAAATTGATAGAGTTAAATGAGGAAGTATTCGGGCTCACAAAATTTCAGGTAAATGATACCAACTTGTTTAAAAAGTACTATCCGGATGTTGCAGATACTTTTAAACGAACAATTGAATTAAAATCGAATTCAACACAGCCGGGAGTTAACAGTTTTGCCTATTCTCATACGGCGGTATTTTGCCAGGTTGATTTATGCTCCGCAAGGAATTCAAATGGTAATAATAACCCAGACTATAGTACTGGGCCGGGCAGTAATACCTGTTTGTATTGCTATAATGTAAGTATATGGGTTTATGACGAGTTCGAATGGCCGGAAGACCCCGGGGTTCCTACAGGTAGTGGAGGAGGCGGCGGCGGTGGCGATACGCCACCACCTACCAGTAATTGCACATCCACTACAAGCTGCGGGCAGTTGAGGTCGTTGATTGTGGAAGGCAGAGAACCATGTGGTGGCTGCGGGCCTGGGCCGATAATTGTGGTGCCGATTGAAGATGAACAAACGAATCAATATGGTTATTATTATTCAAGAATGGCTCAATTAGACTCATTTTTAAATATTAATGCCTATGCTCTTGTTCCGTGCGATTCACTGGAAGTGGTTCTTGGTGCTTTTGGGCAAATGTTTCAAAATATTGGTAACTACCAGGTGCCTGCTTCTGTTTTAAGCCGGTTGGATTCTATAAAAACCTATGTGCCTAATTTTGATACAAGTCAATTATTTATTCAAAATTTGAACGATGCTGTTGGTACGGTTGTGAACTGTGATTTTTTTCCAATTAAAATTTATCAACTGCCAGTAAATCCTATCACCGGCATGCGGTATACACCCAGCGATTTTCTAGATTATTTTAGGAAAAATATAGATCAATTTTCAATTCCCGAGGTAAGTTTTGAACCATACAACAAAGATGGGTTTAATGACACCTCAAAATGGAATTCTGACTCTTCAACTAGTTTGGGGGCAATTGTACATATAGATATGGCCCAGGATGGTAGTGTTTTACTCTCTGGATATCAAAATCAATATTCATCTTCTACGTATCAAAGTCATAATTTTACTTTTTCGACATTGGTAACACCTTTGGATGGATATCATCCGGTGAGTGGCAATCGCAGGTTTGGAATTTATACTGATGTTTCCGGAGGCTTTACTTTTTACACAATGGGGGTAGACAGAATTTCAAAAAATGCTTTTGTATTCGGTTCATTCATAGCTGACATTTTTGGCAATTCAGGATTTGAAAGCGCTGATGAATTATGGATGGGCATGCAGGACAGTTTAATAAATTTTATTAACAGTAACCAAGGCTCCGCAGGCAATTATACCAGGTCAAATTACATTGTAAGACCAGACTACGCAGACATCAACGAATTTCTTCAAGGACAGATCAGTTTTCAAGAATTAAGAAACAGGCTTTGCCCATAAAAAATAACAATATGCTGCGACAGTCCATAATCCTCATTATGTCCATTGTTATATTAAGTATAATTACTTCAGTAATATTTATGGTTTCAGGGAAATATGTCTTTAATGAAACTTCATATGGGAGAATAACAGCTCTAAACCTTTTTTTTTATTATTCTATTTTATTACTGGTTATTCAGGTGGCTACATTTTTTTGGGTTATTTACCTTTTTTCTAATTACTTACTTAATAAAAAAATAAAAAGGATGATTGTTGCTTTAATCGGCGGTACCGCAACATTGGGAATAGGATCAATACTGAGTTTTTTTAGAGTAGAAACATATTATTTTGAACCATTTAAAGACCATTACCAAGTTTGGATATTTTTTTTCACAGGATTTTTGTACCCATATATTTACTCCGTTTTAAAGAAACTCTTTTCAAAAAGGCGGTTAGAGTTACAAGAACGTATAAACTGAATTTGTGGGAACTTTAGTAATGCCGATCTTAAGAATATTATTAACATTAATGATGCTTTCTGCATGTGCCAGTAAATCTATGTTCCTGTTAAAGAAAGCGCAATGAACAAATCGGAAATTTCTGCCATGGGCAAAATTCCCAAAAAAGCATTTCTTAAAATCAAAATTTTTAGAGACTATCAATATTTCAGGGGATGGGTTTATTTCCTGATTAAAGGATGTGGATTTTTCGGATGTGTTTTGAAAATAACTCGTATTCTCCCATCACAACTTCCTATCCAGCAACAACATCATCTGCGCAGCAATATTAGCGTTTTCCACATACCTGCCCAGGTTGATCCTGTTGAACTCGTCGGTTACCCGATGGTAATCCGGGTGATCTTCTACGCCAAGGTATAAA
>CBFGLL010000314.1:0-3219 GCA_965649585.1 uncultured Chitinophagaceae bacterium
AGGCTGATCACAGATTTTTATACCAATAAAAAGCGTCACTTTAAATATGATACGGCACTGTCTCGTAATATTTTCAAAAATGCGAATTACAATTTCGTAAAATTCAGGAAAGTGGCTTACGTGATCTCGGGTATCGTTCTAATATTGGGTATCGCTGCGTTTTTCAATGGTTTCGACCAGGGTGTGGAATTTAAAGGTGGCCGTAGCTATACCGTTGAATTTCCAAATGCAGTAAAAAATGATGACGTACGTGATGATCTTGAAAAAGTGTTTGGCGATTTCCCGGTTATTAAAACTGTGGGCGACAACAAACACCTTAACATTACCACTTCTCATAAAATTGAAGAAGAAGGTGCGGCTGCTGATACAGACGTACAAACCAAGCTATATGAAGGTTTGAAAAAAGTATTGCCTGCAAATATCAGCTACGAACAGTTTGTAAAAAATCATATTCAAGACAGGCAAACCATTAAACCAAGTATATCGGATGACCTTAAGAGAGGTGCTGTAAAAGCAACTGTGTTTGCAGTGTTCGTGGTATTCCTGTACATCTTTGTTCGTTTTAAAGACTGGAGGTATTCACTTGGTACCATCTTTACGTTGTTGCACGACGTATTGGTTACTTTGATCGTTTTCTCTTTCTTCAGAACCATCGTACCATTCCCATTAGAAATTGACCAGCACTTTATTGCTGCCGTATTAACGGTAATTGGTTTCTCCATGAATGATACGGTAATTGTGTTTGACCGTGTGCGTGAATATTCACGTGACATGCGTGGCGCAAGTAAAGAAACCATCATTAACAAAGCAATTAACCATACCCTGAGCCGTACCATCATGACGAGCTTTACGGTATTCTTAACCTTGCTGGCGCTCTTCATTTTTGGTGGAGAAGTAACAAGAGGTTTCGCCTTTGCCATGTTGATTGGTGTGGTTACCGGTTCTTACTCTTCTATTTTCGTTGGTGCCCCTGTGTTGCTTGATTTTGCAAAAGACAAACCATTGGGTGCGGCTAAAGAAGTAGTTGTTCGTAAAAAAGAAGTTGCTCCGCCATTGTAAGCTGAGCCCTTGAAATAAAACAAAACCCATCGCAAAACGATGGGTTTTTTTCATGTATCTAAAAGAAGTATTGCCTGGGTTGTAATCTTACAGTCAACATACTTTTATAGTGCAAAGCTGGTTCCACAACCGCAGGTGCTGCTTGCATTTGGATTTTTAAAAGTAAATCCCCTGGAGTTCAGTCCACCCTGCCAGTCTATTTCCATACCAGCCAGGTATAGGTTGTGTGAGGGGTCAATAATAAACTGTATTCCTTCAATATTGTACTGCTGGTCCTTTTCAGTTGCCTGGTCGAAATTCAGCAGGTAGGTCATGCCGCTGCATCCGCCGCCCTTTACGCCTACACGCAGAACCTTTGTGTTGTCAAATCCTGGTTCTGTCATCAGGCGCTTTATTTCAGCAATGGCAGATGGAGTAAATTGAATAGGTGCTGTTTCTACTGTTTGCATACTCAAAAATATTTGTACAAAAATACGAAGCTTAAAAAACAGCATCCTGCAAATAGCTTGCGAGAACAGGAAAATGTTGTGTTAAGATTGTCAATGGTTCAATCTGACTATTTTTGCAGCCTAAATAAATTATTATGTTTTTATTGGAAATAACGGCGGTAGGCATTGCTACGGCGGCAACTTTTTTAGCATTTATTGTGATAGCATGGTTGCTTGCTGAGTTTAAGGGGATGAAAGATGAGATAAGAGAAAGAACGGGCATTAACAACGAAGCATTAAAACTTCGCCTGCAGGCTTATGAAAGGCTCACTATGTTTGCAGAAAGGGCGGGTTTAAAAAACCTGGTAAGCAGGATATCAGTAGAAAATTTTGGTGAAAGTGCCGCTGCCATGCACAGCGCCATGGTAGAAGCTATTAAAAGCGAATACGAATATAATGTGAGCCAGCAGATATATGTAAGCAAAGAAGTGTGGACTGCGCTCACCAAATTAAAGGATCAGAATATTTACATCATCAACCAGCTGGCCGGTGCGCTCCCCCACTCTGCGAGTTCAATGGATCTAAGCAAAACTATCCTGGAATACAGCATGACCAAAAATGCTGAGCTTAATAACATTGTACTGGAAGCATTGAATTTCGAAGCAAAAAAAGTAATTGATAAAGCCAGCTAACCTCCTAAATCTGCTATATGTCTTCAGAAAATAAATTGACGAATGATTCGGGTTTGGAAATTAAACCTGTTTACACATCCGATGATTTGAGCGGCACGCCGGAGCCATTACCGGGAAATTTTCCTTATACACGAGGCGTACAATCTACCATGTACAGGGGGCGACTGTGGACCATGCGGCAATACGCCGGGTTTTCAACAGCCGAAGAAAGTAACAAACGATATCATTATTTGTTGAGCCAGGGTGTAAGTGGATTGAGTGTGGCATTTGACCTGCCCACACAAATTGGTTACGACAGTGATCACCCGCTGGCAGAAGGCGAAGTAGGTAAAGTTGGCGTGGCCATCGACAGCCTCGAAGACATGGAACGTTTGTTTGATGGCATTAAACTGGAAGAGGTGTCTACGTCTATGACCATTAATGCGAGTGGATTTATTCTACTGGCATTATATGTGGCCCTTGCAAAAAAACAAGGAGCCGACCTGGGTAAATTAAATGGTACTATCCAAAATGATATTTTAAAAGAGTACGCTGCTAGAGGTACCTACATCTATCCGCCCAAAGCGAGCATGCGCATCATCACTGATATTTTTGAATGGTGTAGTAAAGAAGTGCCCAAATGGAATACCATTTCTATTTCTGGTTATCACATAAGAGAAGCTGGCAGTACTGCTGTGCAGGAAATTGCTTTTACCCTCAGCAATGGAAAAGCTTATGTAAAAGCGGCGTTGGAGAAAGGGCTTGACATTAATGTTTTTGGTAAACGGCTTTCTTTCTTTTTTAATGCTCACAACGATCTTTTTGAAGAAGTAGCCAAATTCAGGGCTGCCCGCAAAATGTGGGCAAAAATGATGAAAGAACTAGGGGCTACTGATGAAAAAGCGATGATGCTCCGCTTTCATACGCAAACGGGCGGAAGCACGCTTACGGCGCAACAGCCCATGAATAATATCAGCAGGGTTACCATTCAAACCCTTGCTGCAGTAATGGGCGGCACACAATCCCTGCACACTAACGGCTACGATGAAGGATTGAATTTA
>CBFGLL010000315.1:0-3219 GCA_965649585.1 uncultured Chitinophagaceae bacterium
GTAAGCATCAATTACACCCTGCGCCACACGGTCGCAACGAACGATACCACCAAAAATATTGATGAGGATCGCTTTTACTTTTGGATCTTTTAAAATAATACGAAAACCTGCTTCCACTGTTTGTGCATTAGCTGTACCACCTACATCCAAAAAGTTGGCAGGTTCGCCACCGCTTAATTTAATCATATCCATGGTAGCCATGGCAAGGCCGGCGCCATTTACCATACAACCCACGTTGCCATCCAGTTTTACAAAGTTGAGGTTGAATTTACCAGCTTCCACTTCTGTTGGATCCTCTTCGCTGATATCTCTTAATGCCGCTACATCAGGATGACGCATCAATGCATTGTCATCAATATTCATCTTACAATCCACTGCAATGATCTTGTCATCACTTGTTTTAAAAAGCGGGTTGATCTCCAGCATGCCGCAATCGAGGCCGGTGTAGGCGTTATAAAGATTGGTTACAAACTTTACACAGTTCTTCATCGCTTCACCACTCAGGCCCAGGTTAAAAGCAATTTTACGTGCCTGGAAACCTTGCAGCTGTCCGCCCGGGTGAACCCATTCTTTAAATATTTTTTCCGGGGTATCATGTGCCACGTCTTCGATGTTCATTCCACCTTCGGTGCTGTACATGATCACATTTTGTCCTTTTGTTCTATCCAGTAATATGGAGAGGTAAAATTCTTTTACAGGATTAGGACCTTCATAATATACATCCTGCGCCACCAATACTTTGTTAACTACCTTACCGGCAGGCCCGGTTTGAATGGTAACAAGGGTGCCGCCCAATAAGTTTTTAGCAATATTCACTACGTCTTCTGCATTTTTACCAACAGCCACGCCACGCTGGTCTTTGCCCTGGATGGTTCCTTTACCACGCCCGCCGGCATGAATCTGTGCCTTAACTACGGCAAACTTGCTACCGTATTGGGTGTGTATCTGGCGGTAAGCTTCTTCCGCTTCTCCGGGTGTGCTGCAGGCAATTCCTTCCTGCACGGGTACATTATATTTTTTCAGCAGTTCCTTTGCCTGGTATTCATGAAGATTCATAGTTCAAAAATTTTGGCGAAGATAGTAGTTTCGGGTAAAAGTTAAAAGGCTGTTATGAGTTGTAATTCGCCTCCTTCCCTGCTATATGCCTAACCCACCTGAAAACATTACATTTGTACCCGTAAAACCAAAAAATTACTGATGCTAGAAAAAATTAACGAGGCAGTGGCCTATATCAAATCTATTTTTAACGAGCAACCGGAGGCCGGTATTGTATTAGGCAGCGGACTTGGAAATTTTGGACAACAAATAAAGGTTGAAAAGGAAATTTCTTACGGTGATATCCCGCATTTTCCCGTGAGTACTGTGGAAGGGCATAGTGGTAAATTATTATTTGGTGAGCTGGGCGGTAAGAAGATCATAGCAATGAGTGGGCGTTTTCATTATTACGAAGGGTATCACCCCCACGACGTGGTGTTCCCGATCAGGGTGATGAAGTACCTGGGCATTAAAACACTTTTTTTAAGTAATGCGGCAGGAGGTACCAACCCTTCATTTAAAGTAGGTGACCTCATGATCATTAAAGATCATATCAGCTTTTTTACTCCCAATCCTTTGATAGGTAAAAACGAAAAAGAACTAGGCACCCGTTTCCCGGATATGACGGAGCCTTATAGCAAAGCCCTGATAGAAAAAGCGAAACAGATTGCTGCCAATGCGGGCATAACAGTAAAAGAAGGCGTGTATATTTCTGTTACAGGCCCCACATTTGAAACAAAGGCCGAATATAAACTGGTGCATGCCCTGGGTGCTGATGCTGTTGGTATGAGTACCGTGCAGGAAACGATTGCGGCCGTGCATATGGGTTTACCGGTGTTTGCCGTAAGTGTGATTACCGACCTTGGCATACGAGAAGATGATAATGTAATAACTCATGAAGAAGTATTGGAAGCAGCAAATGCCGCTGAACCTAAACTCACATTGATATTTAAAGAAATGATAGCGGCATTGTAAAAGCCCATGAAAAAATTAGTCGTCACTTTTTTTTGCCTGTTGTCAGCGGGTTACCTGCTGGCGCAGGAACCGGTATTGGAGGGACGGATACGCAACAGGCTGGGCAGTATTGGCTCACAGGTGCGTGGCCAGGGTCAGCAACAGCGGGGCGACACTTCCGGGTTTAAACAAAGAGATGATCTAAAAGACAGCATTACTATCAGCTACCGCTACATGCACGACCTCAAGCGGTATAATATTGACTCCTCGGTAAATGATTTTGATGCGTATTTTCCTGTGCCCAGTAATTATATGTACTTAGGTAATAACGGCACAGCAGCTTACCCGCTTGTTTTTACGCCCTTCAGCAAACCGGGCTGGGATGCTGGCTTTCATGCCTATGATGCCTATCGATTTAAACTGCACGAAACAAAGTTTTACAAAACCACCAGGCCTTTTTCGTTGATCGGTTACCAACTGGCATCTGGTAAGGAACAGATGGTGATGGCACAGCATACACAAAACATCAAACCGAACTTCAACGCAGGGTTTGACTATCGCCTCATCAATTCGCCCGGTTTTTTTATCAACCAGAATAATAACCACAACAACGTAAGGTTCTTTGCTAATTACCAGGGTAAGCGTAAACGTTATAATTCTTTTCTTGTGCTGCAGAACAATACCATCAGGGCCTCTGAAAATGGTGGTATAAGGAATGATTCTTTTTTGCTGAATCCTAATTTTAAAGACCGGTTTGGGGTAAAGGTTTTTATGGGTAATGACAACAGGTTTAGCCAGAATCCTTTTTCTACCACCATTCGTACCGGGAATATTCAAAAGGACTTTACTTTTTTCCTGAGGCAGAGTTATGACCTGGGGCAGAAGGATTCGGTTGCCATTAATGATAGCACTACGGAGTACCTGTTTTATCCCAGGCTGAGGATGCAGCATAGTTTTACCTATACCAATTATCGTTTCACCTTCAGGGATATGTTTGCAGATAGTGCGGTGTATAAAGATTGGTATAATATTGACCTGGGCATTCCTGCCGATACCATACAGGTGAAAGAACGCTGGCAGGTGATGGAGAATGATTTTGCCCTGGTACAATTTCCTGATGCAAAAAACCCGGGGCAGTTTTTAATGGCGGGTGCGGCCCTGCAGAATATTACGGGTCATTTAAAAAATGGAACGGAACAGTTTTACAATCTTAAGTTGCATGGAGAATAC
>CBFGLL010000316.1:0-3215 GCA_965649585.1 uncultured Chitinophagaceae bacterium
TGTTACGGCATTAATAGTTTCTGTAAGCGTACCTATCTGATTCACTTTTACGAGCAGGGCATTGGCAGTAGCGGTATCAATTCCTTTTTGCAGGCGCTCTACATTGGTTACAAAAAGATCATCACCTACCAACTGGCATTTGGTGCCTACTGCTTCGGTTAACATTTTCCAACCTTTCCAATCGTCTTCGGCCATACCATCTTCAATGGAAATGATGGGATATTGTTTTACCCAGCTTTCCCAGTACTTCACCAGTTGTTCGCTGGTCATTTTTTTGCCGTCACTTTTATGGAAAATATATTTTTTCTCTTTTGCATTCCATAGTTCGCTGTTGGCGGCATCCATGGCGATGGCAATTTGAGAACCTGTTTTGTATCCCGCTGCCTGGATGGCGGTCAACACAGTTTCAATGGCTTCTTCATTGCTTTGAATGTTGGGAGCAAAGCCACCTTCATCGCCTACATTGGTGCTAAAACCCTTCTTCTTCAATACTGTTTTTAGTGCGTGGAATATTTCAACGCCCCACTGCAATCCTTCACTGAAAGTTTTAGCGCCCACAGGCATCACCATAAATTCCTGGAAGTCTATTTTGTTATCCGCATGCGCACCGCCGTTGAGGATGTTCATCATGGGGATAGGAAGGATCTTTGCGTTGGTGCCACCAATATAACGGTACAACGGTAGATTGGCTTCCAGCGCTGCAGCTTTCGCTACTGCAAGGCTCACGGCAAGCATTGCGTTAGCACCAAGTTTACTTTTGTTTTCTGTGCCATCGAGGGCAATCATCATGGCATCGATGCCTGTTTGGTCTGCTACATCCCAACCTAATAATGAATCGGCTAAAATGGTATTTACATTTTTTACTGCTTTCAAAACCGACTTACCTCCATACAACTTCTTGTTGTTGTCTCTCAACTCCACCGCTTCGTGGATACCGGTGCTGGCGCCGCTTGGTACGGCTGCACGGCCCATTCTTTCGTTTTCTGTTAAGATGTCTACTTCAATTGTTGGGTTGCCACGGCTATCCAGTATCTGGCGGGCATTGATGGAGGCTATATAGCTCATGATAGTTGATTTTAGTGATTAGGAGAGCGCAAATTTAAATGTTTTGGTTTGAACCACAACGGCAGGACGACACGGCGGTACACAACGTAAGATATCTGCCACAAAGGCTCCAAGGCAGGAAGGGGCACAAAGAGAAAATCACTTGCCACGAAGACGAAGGAAGGAGCACAAAGAACTAAAATAGTGTCACAGTTTTTAGAGATTGCCTTCAGCCTCCAACCTTCAAACTAATTCGTGAGCTCCCTGAAAATATTTTCGAGGCTTTGATTCTGGCTTTGAAGAGAAACGATATTCCAGTTATGCTGGATGCTGAGTTGGAGAAGCTGTTTTTTTACGGACTCAGCATCGGGAGTTGAGAGTTGAAAGTTGACAGTTGACAGTTGGTTCACTCCTGTGACTGTCGGTATACTTCTTAGCAGGTCAACATTCACTTCTTCTTTGAATTCAACGGTTACGGTTTGTTGACCGTTTTGTTGGGTTTGCAGTTTGCTTAGTTTATCATCGGCCACAATATTGCGTTTGTTGATGATGATAACACGGTCGCAGATGGCTTCAACTTCCTGCATGATATGGCTGCTAAATAAAATTGTTTTTTCCTCAGCTAATGATTTGATCACATTTCTTATCTCAACAATCTGGTTAGGGTCCAGTCCGCTCGTAGGTTCATCCAGTATCAATACTTCGGGATTGTGCACCATGGCCGCCGCAATTCCAACTCTTTGTTTATATCCTTTGCTTAGCTGTCCTATTTTTTTATGTGCTTCCGGAGTGAGACCCACAGTTCTTACAACTTCCTCTACTCTTGATTTTACGTTGTCGATATTATGAACACCAGCAATAAAACTTAAATACTCCCTCACGTACATATCCATGTACAAAGGATTTGCTTCTGGCAGGTAACCAATTTTCTTTTTGGTATCAATCGATGTTTCACTCACCGGTATGCCGCAAACTTCCACTGCACCGGCATCAGCATCCAGGTAACCAGTTATCATTTTCATGGTAGTGCTTTTGCCTGCACCATTAGGGCCGAGAAAACCTACGATCTCTCCTTTATCAACCTTAAATGAAATATTGTTGACTGCTTTTTGTGCGCCGTAGTTTTTGGAAAGATTGGTTACTGAAATTGACATGGGGCAAAGGTAGATGATTGGCCTAAAAGTTTATTTTATTGACAATACGGTAGCAATGACAAAAAAAGTTGAAGATTGCTAATCATCTTTCGTTTAGTTAATTAGAAAAGAGTATCCAGCATAAACAGAATTTCGGGCTAATTGAAATTTATGTTTTACTGTAGCGTTCGTGTTTGTCAAGTAATATTCGAAGTTTGCCCACTCCTGAATACTTCTCCAGCCTAAACGTAGCTTAGATTTTTTAGAGAAATTAAAATATAATTCTCCATCTAATAGCAAAGCGTTAGTTACATGGTAAACTACTTCATCAACTTCGTAAAGAAGAATTCCTGGAGCTAGTTTAACCCCAAATTCTTGCTTTTCGTTTAACTTTTTATTTACATCAAAAGTTGCCTGAATTGGTATCGCAGGAAAAGTTCTTACAGTACCTAAAAAATGGGTTTCTCTAAAAAAAATAAATACACCTGTTTGTATACCTCCACTAAATCTACTTGTAATCGGATATGTTGCACCAGCTTTTAGACTAATAAATGGGTTTTGGAATTTTTTGGCGGAATAATGTTGTAGCGAAAAAGGGTTTTCTGGATCTTTGTATATTTTAAACTTATCTTTTCCTACCGGAAAACTAACGTCGCTAGATAATTCGAATTTTACTTTTTTTTGGGAAAACATAGAAGAACAAAAACAAAAGCAAAAGAATACAGTTAGTAAAAGTTTCATACAGTTAGATTTTAATGTCACCAACTTACAAGAAAAGGGTTAATGACACTTGAAAAATTAAGTTAATCATTAAGAGAAGTCGATTTCTTTTAAACTTACCTTACTCAGCCTGAATACTATTTTACGGCCTAACCTATCCCTCTTGTTTCCCTCCACCATCAGGTCTCGGCCCACGGTTTTGTGGCGGCCTGTTTTGCGGTCCACGATTGGGGCGATTACCGCCTTGTTGCTGTCCTCCCTGGTGAGGCGGGCGTTGTGGCCTTTGCTGATTTCCGCCGCCTTCATTGCGGGGTTGCT
>CBFGLL010000317.1:0-3215 GCA_965649585.1 uncultured Chitinophagaceae bacterium
ATTTCACCTCACACATTCAGGCATTCATTTGCTACGCATTTGGTAGAGGGCGGTGCAGACCTTAGGGCAGTACAGGAAATGCTGGGACATGAGAGCATCACTACCACAGAAATTTATACACATCTCGACAGGGAGTACCTGCGTAGCACACTGCAACAATTTCATCCTGCTTTTAAAAATTAATGGAAAACTTAAGAGGTGGATATCGACGGCTCTATGTTGGGATTAGATACTTTGCGTCGATAATTTTTAAACATGCTGGCCCAGCGCAGCCTCAACACACCCAGGATCCCTTCTTTTACAATTCCTTTGTTCATTTTGCTGGCGCCCAGTTTGCGGTCTTTAAAAGTAATGGGCACTTCTTCAATTTTGAAACCGAGCTTCCAGGCAGCGAACTTCATTTCTATCTGGAATGCGTAACCTGTAAATTCAATGGCATCAAGGTTGATGGTTTCCAGCACTTCCCTACTGTAACATACAAAACCTGCTGTGGGATCCATGATCGGCATCCAGGTGATAATGCGGGTATACAGTGAAGCCCCTTTAGAAAGCATTATACGATCGGTTGGCCAGTTTTCTACGGCACCATTTTTTACATAACGGGAACCTACCGCCACATCTGCACCCGCTTTGCAGGCAGCATATAAACGATCAAGATCAGCAGGATTGTGAGAAAAATCAGCATCCATCTCAAAAATAAAACGATAGCCTTTTGAGAGTGCCCATTTAAATCCATGAATATACGCAGTGCCGAGACCTAACTTGCCCTGGCGTTCTTCTAAAAACAACTGGCCGGGGTATTTGGGAAAAAGAGATTTTACTATGGCAGCTGTACCATCGGGTGAACCATCATCAATAATCAACACATGAAAACCAGTGTCGAGCTGCACTACAGCAGCGATAATGGCAGCCACATTTTCTTTCTCATTATAAGTTGGTATAATTACGACCTTCTCCAATATACACGATGGTTGAACGCCAAATTTAAAAAATTAAATTCAGCATTGTCTTCAAAATAACAAGGATTATGGGAATTATTTATTTTTTAACAGCGCCCTGTTAAATAGTTCCGTGAGTTTTTTCTTGGTATGCATCGGGAAATCGCCTTTCATCATCCAATCATAATATTGTGGCTCCTGCTTCAGGATTTCGCATACTGCTTTGCCTTTAAACTTGCCAAAGTTGAACACTTCATTGCCTTTATCATCAAAAATAAAACGACGGGCGTAGTCAACGATCTTTTCTTCCCCTATTACCGACAACACACTCTCCACAGAATTTCCCAGTTTTGGATATCGTTTTAACTGCGACTCCAACACTTCAATCGTTGCATTGATATCAACTTCTGCGCTATGTGCATTTTCCAACTCTTTATCGCAATAAAATTTATAGGCCGCAGATAAAGTTCTTGGTTCCATCTGGTAAAAAATATGTTGCACATCCACCATTTTCCTGTCGCTTAGGTCAACTTCCAGTTCTGCCCTCAAAAATTCTTCCATCAGCATGGGAATGTCGAAGCGATTGCTGTTGTATCCACCCAGGTCGCAGCTTTCCAAAAACTGTTTTATTTCATTAGCGCACTGTTTAAATGTGGGTGCATCTTTCACCATTTCATTGGTAATGCCATGAATATCACTGGAACTTGCAGGAATCTGCATCTCGGGATTAATCAGTTTCCTTTTTGTTTGCCTGCTGCCATCGGGCAGTAATTTTACAATGGCAATTTCAACAATACGGTCAGTAGATAAATTAACACCGGTAGTTTCCAGATCAATGAAGGCAACAGGCCTTTGAAGTTGTAGCATGTGAGTTTTTGGGTTAAAAATTGATATGTTTTACATTGGTAGGGGCGTAAGTTAACTAAATCTTAGCTTTTATGGCAACAAAATTGATAGATACACGTTTTAAAGTTTTTAATCATTAATTATCTTTGCACTCACTTAAAGAAAACATTATGAAGCGTATTTTTTTAGCTATTGCAGCTATTAGTTTCATTGCAGCAGTAAGCAGTTGCAGAACATCAAAGTATGGTTGCCCAGCTGTAGCAAAAGCCGGTACCAATAAAACAGTGAAAGCCTGATGACTTGGATTAATTTGAACGACATAGATCAGCTTACCCACCTGAAAACAAAATCATTCGAACAACCACAGGTGATTTTTAAGCACAGCACAAGGTGCTCCATCAGCAGCATGGTTAAAAACCGCCTGGAAAGAGCGGGTGCACCAGCCGATATTCCCTTTTATTATCTTGACCTCATCGCCAACCGCAACATCTCCAACAAGGTGGCGGAAGAGTTTTTTGTTGAGCATGAATCTCCACAGGTGTTGATCATTAAAAATGGTGAATGCATTTATGATGAAAGCCACAATGGCATCAGCATGGATGACATCATTGAGCAGGCCGCTTAATTACTGCTTCAGCACCCTTCTCAGTTCCAGCATATTTAAGCTATTCGGAAAAAAATCATTTACATTATTGTGAACAAGATGTATCACCATGTCGTACCAAAACGGCACCACCGGTGCATCTTCAATGATCATACGATCCATTTGCTGGTACAAAAGGTAACGGGATGAATCATTTTCTTCCATTAATGCTTTTTCGTATAGTATATCAAATGCAGAATTGCGGTACCTGGTATAATTAGGTGGTGCCGGGTTTTTGCTGTAAAACACGCTGAGGTAATTTTCTGCATCAGGATAATCTGCTATCCAGCTGCCCCTGAAAAATAATGCCTGCGACTTACTTGTTTGTTCCAACAATAAACTTTTTTGAATGGTTTCCACCTGCACCGTCACACCAATTTGTTGAAGTTCGTTTGCCACATAACTGGCCAGGTTGGTGTAAATAGGAATGGTTAATAATTTTATGGGAGGCAATCCCCTGCCAGCCGGGTAACCTGCTTCTGCCAATAATTGTTTCGCTTTTTCTATATCGTATGTATAACCTCTCACCGCTGTATCAAATGACGGCAAGCCCGCCGGTACAAAACCATTTTCTGCAGCAGTGCCGATGGAATTGCGCAGGTACAGCATCATCTTTTTCCTGTTGATGCCATAATTTATTGCCTGCCTTATTTTTTTTAAACGCAGGGGCGATTGTTTTACCAGTTCTTTGACTGTATCCTGCAAGATGCCGAAGTACTCAATATTTAGATATGCATGTTTGTGGGGCTTTAGCTGTCCTTTCCATTCTTTTTTAAGATTACCGGTTT
>CBFGLL010000318.1:0-3176 GCA_965649585.1 uncultured Chitinophagaceae bacterium
AATACCTCACATTTTGTACAAATGTTTTGTTGATAAAAAACCTACCACCATTATTCTGGGAGCGGAAAATGATGGAATGAATAAAAATGATAATTACATTTGTATAGAAGCAGAAAAGCCAACGTTTCGGTTAGCTTTTAAACTTACGGCACAAAGGAAGAACGGTATCAATGTATGTACTGTGTACTTATTTCCGCCGCTCTCTCATTAGGAGTTTCTCATTAGACGCAAGGTGCGTTAATAAGATTCCGTTGTGTTAGCCCTCTTGTTACGACCAAGGGGGCTTTTTCTTATAATTAAAATAAATATCCAATATTTATCTTAACGTGAAGTTCGGTTAACTTTGGTAAACTTTTCCAACACTTTATCGGTTTTTTCCACCTTTTATAGAATTTTCTACTATTCCCTTTCCCCTTCACTCCACTACCCATGCCTAAAGGCAAGGTCGTTTCTTTTCGGTGAAACACTCCGTGAGCTTCGCATTTTAATACATTCAGAACACCCACGCTGTTACCCAACCCTTCATAAAAATGGCGAGGCACAGATCTAAAAAACCTCCCCCAATCTCCCCCATATTCCCTTATTTTGACAAAAAAAATCCATGTGTAACCTGGTTGGTCAGCGCCCTGCACAAATGCAGGCGGTAAACGTAAAATACATTCAATGCGAGTTGGGTGCTTTTGCCCCCGAAGCATCCCTTAACAGGGTACACAATGGTTTTGATTATACCAATTCCCCCATCCTGGTAAAAGCCGGGGAAGACAAAATTGATGTACTCAACGCCCACTGGGAATTTATCCCGCCATGGATCAAAAACCTGGCTGAACTGGCGACTGCACCCAAACAAGCCATTCCCTGGTTAAATGCAAGGGCGGAAACTTTACTGAGCAGTAAAATGTTCCGGCAGTCGGCCCTGCATCGGCGCTGCGTGGTGCCCGTGTCTTATTTTTTTGAATGGCGGCATTTTAAACCAGAGGGCGAAAAAAAAGAAAAAGCCTATCCTTATATCATTGAGCTCAGGGGCCGGGATTATTTTTTTATGGCGGGCATCTACACATCCTGGACGGATAAAGACACGGGCGAAATGCTCGATTGTTTTGCGATCATCACCACCAAAGCCAATGCCCTCATGGAACAGGTGCACAACAAGAAAAAAAGAATGCCCACCATCCTCACAGAAGACCTTGCCTGGGAATGGATCATGGAACCCATCAGCGAACAACGCATAGCAGAGATTGCCGGTTACCAAATTGCCCCTGAACTGATGAGCGCATACCCTATTGCAAGGGAATTTAAAATATTGGAAAATCCCTGCGAAGCATTTGACTACGAGGGCCTGCCAGCGCTCGTAACGGAATAAAAACAAATGGCTCCATTGCTGGAGCCACCTTTCACTATTTTTACCTGTCTGCAATTTATTCTTCTGTAGCCTGTTCTTCTTCGGTACCAGTTGCTGCATCGTTATCTTCTGTGCCGGTGCCTGTGTTGGTATCTTCGGTTGAAGCCTGCTCTTCAGCAGCGGTGTCACTTAATTCTTCCTCGTATTCGTCCAGCTGCGTGATGGCTGCAATTTCATCTCCCTCATCTACCCTTATCAGTTTTACACCCTGTGTAGCCCTGCCCTGTTCGCTGATCTGGCTTACCCCCATGCGGATGGTAATACCTGAAACGCAGGTGATCATGAGGTCTTCTTTTTCCTGTACATCCAGGAGGCCAACCAGCTTACCGGTTTTTTCAGTAACGTTCATGGTTTTTACACCCTTGCCACCCCTGTTGGTGATACGGTAATTAGCTTCACCTGTTTCGGGATCATCTAAAAGCGTTCGCTTGCCATAACCTTTTTCACTCACTACCAACACGGTACGGCTCTTATCTTCTTTATTGATGCAGATCATTCCTATCACTGCATCTTCTTTTTCATCTACTTCAATACCGGCTACTCCAATACCGCCACGACCGGTGCTACGCACTTTTTCTTCGTGGAAACGGATGGCCCTGCCACTACGAACAGCCATCATGATCTCGCAGTTTCCGTCGGTGAGCCTTGCCTGAATTAGCTGATCCCCTTCCAGGATATTGATGGCATTGATGCCCGTTTGGCGGATACGGCTGAAGTCTTTGAGGTCTGTTTTTTTGATGATACCATTTCGGGTACAAAGAACAATGTAATGGTTGTTTACATATTCCTCGTTCTCAAAATTGGGCACGTCGATAATGGCTTTCACCTTATCATCGGGCGGAATCTGTATCATATTCTGCAATGCCCTGCCCTTGCTCACCCTGTCGCCCTCCGGTATTTTATACACCTGCAGCCAGTACAACCTTCCTTTTTCTGTAAAGAACATCAAGGTATGGTGTGTAGATGCTACAAACAGGTGCTCGATATAATCTTCGTTGCGGGTGCTGCTACCCTTTGCACCACGGCCGCCACGGCGCTGCGAACGATATTCGGTAGCAGAAGTGCGCTTGATATAACCAAGATGAGAAATGGTAACCACCACATCTTCTTCCTCTATCAGGTCGAGCATATTTATTTCATCATCGGCGTATTCGATCGTTGTTTTACGTTCGTCACCAAATTTGGCTTTTACTTCCTGCAATTCTGTTTTAATGATTTCAAAACGCAGGCTTTCATTTGCCAGGATCTCTTTAAGGCGTTCGATCAGTTTCATGATCTCTGCATGCTCTTCACGAATCTTATCTATCTCCATTCCTGTAAGGCGCTGCAACCTCAGTTCCAATACTGCTTTAGCCTGTATCTCGCTCATGCCGAAATTGCTCATCAAGCCTTCCTGTGCAATAGCGGGTGTTGCACTTTCACGAATGAGTTTAATTACCGCATCCAGGTTATCTAAAGCAATGATGTATCCTTCTAAAATATGTGCACGCTCTTCTGCTTTTTTCAGTTCGTACTGTGTACGACGCACCACTACTTCGTGACGGAAATCAACGAATTCTTTTATCAGCGATTTTAAATTCAGCACCTGTGGCCTTCCTCTTACAATAGCCACATTGTTGATGCCATAAGATGTTTGCAGCTCCGTGTGTTTATACAACTGGTTGATCACCACCTGGGCGACTGCATCTCTTTTAAGGTCAACAACGATACGGGTTCCTTCCTTGCTGTTACTTTCATCGTTAACATTGCTGATGCCTTCAATCACTTTTTCGTTGAT
>CBFGLL010000319.1:0-3166 GCA_965649585.1 uncultured Chitinophagaceae bacterium
GCCTTAGTATCTTCCCTAATAAAGAATTTAAATTCTGTGCATTGCCAAACGGGTCGCCACCGCTGCCACCATCGCCGGTACTCATGTACAACATTCCATCTGGTCCAAAAATGATCTTGCCACCATTATGATTGGTATAATAAGGAGTGCCCGGTTTGGCAATACTCAATAACTGTTGGCGGCTGGCTGCATCGGCCTGGTTGGCATTGCCCGCACTGCGTTGAAACCTGGCGAGGGTGATATTACCATTGCTCGCAGTGTACAACACAAAAAAATACCCGTTGATGCCATAGTTGGGGTCAAAAGCCAGGCTCAGCAACCCCTGTTCATTTCCCAAAGGGCTTGGCAATAATGCATTGATATTTAAGAATTCTGTTGTAGCGGTGGCACCATTACGAATGCGGATGCTGCCATTTTGTTGGGCGATGAACATACGCCCATCACCTGGTGCAATTACCGCATCTACGGGGTTGCTCAGGCCGGTTACCACGGAGCTGTAAGCAAGGTGCGGCTGCGCCTGGGCCACGATGCCGGCACAAAAAATCGCTACAAAAAAGATAAAACGGAGGTGGAAGTATAGATTTTTCATAGTAGGTTATTTTTAAATACTACTACAAATACGATACCTCAATTAGGGTTTAGAAAATGAATTTATTGAGACAAAAGTTTTGCCTACAGTATTACCACCGTGCTCAGGTCTTGGGGCATATATTTTATGTGGAGCACCTGCCCCCGTGCAGGCAGATCAAGGCCGGTCATCATACTATTGGTTTGCGTATAAATAAAACTGCCATCCGGTTTTTGTACCCTTAGCCAGAGCTTTACAGGCTGCACAGCGCCAATTCTATCACCCGTAACCCGGGCATCTATCACTTCTGCATTGGCACACAATCCATCCTGCAACAGCCTGCGCTGCTGCTTCAGCAGCTTGAGCCTGCTCACCCTGTCAGACTCACCAAACCACCAGTTAAAAATATCCCTGATCCTCATAACACAAAGCTGCAAAATGGGCCAATGATATAAAAACCAATCTGGTTCAACTGCGGGTTTATATCACTAAAACGTATTGCACAGCCACCGAAATGATGCTGCTCTTACCGGTCCATCCATTTTTTAAACTCGGGACTTTTAAGGCGGCTCATATCAATTTCCAGCTTTTGATTGGGTTCCTTCAGTCGGATGATGAGCTTTGAATTTTCTACCGGTTTTACAGAATGGATTGCATCAATATTAATGATGAACTGGCGGTTGGCACGGTAAAACTGCTGGGGATCCAATAGCTCTTCCACTTCATCTAAGGTCACAAAATCAGTGCTGTATTTTTCGCCGTTGAACAGGTAAATATAGTTGAGCACTTCTTTGCTGAAGGAGGCGATATCCCTGGTGTTTACAGGCATCCATTGGTTGCGCACATTTACAATAAACTTCTCTTTGAATTTGATGGGTACAGATCGGTCGGACACTGTTTGCACAAGGTTTTTAATGTCGGCAGGATGACCCATCTGTTGTGTTATTATTTTTTTACACTTTTCAATGGCGGCCAGCAGGTCTGCATCTTTAATGGGTTTTAAAAGATAGTCGGCACCATTTACTTTAAAAGCCCTGATGGCATATTCATCATAGGCGGTGGTGAAAATAACGGGGCAGTTGAGTTCAAAAGAATTAAACAGGTCGAAACTTACACCATCGCTCAGTTGTATATCCATCAGCAAAAGATCTGGTGCAGCATTTTCGCCAAACCATCGCCTCGCCATTTTTAAACTGGGTAATATAGCTACCACCTGTATATCTGGCGCCAGCTTGTTGATCTTGCTGAGCAGGAGGTTGGCGATGATTTCTTCGTCTTCAATAATGACCGCTTTCATGTTTGAATGTTTTAAATCAAAGGAATTTTTACCGTGAACCAATGGTCGCTTTCTTCAATGATCACTGGGGTTTCACTCAGGTAGCCATACAGGCTGATAAACTGTGCCAGGCCTCGTTTATTGGAGGTTTCTACGTTCGATTTTTTTTGCAGGTTGTTTTTTACCACCAGGTATTTTCCTTCTGCATAAATTTCAATTTGTAGCGGTGTGTTTACGTCAATGATATTGTGTTTAATAGCATTCTCCATCAGGTTTTGCAGGGTTACCGGTGCAATTTTATAATCCAGGTATTCAGCCGGCACATCAATGTGTACCAGCAATCCTTTTTTAAACCTTGTTTGCTGCAGTTGAATATAGAGTTGGGCAAATTTCAATTCGTTTTTAAGTGGCACCACATCTGCATCACCATTTTGAAGAATATACCGGTATATATCACTCATCTGCTCCAGGAACTCACCCGCCATCTGTTGATCTGTTTCTATTAAACCAGAAAGAGAAGTAAGGGAGTTAAATAAAAAATGAGGATTGAGTTGTTGTTTTAATCCATCATAGCGCACCATCGTTTTTTCTTTTTCCAGTTGCTCTGCTTTTGTTTCAAGCGTGAGTATCTGCCTTTGTTTGTGCAGCCTGAAGCGGTAAAACAAAATGATGGATGCCAGCAGCGTACCCCCGATCAAAATCCAGAACCAGGCTGCTTTGTAAAACGGTGTTCTTATGTGCAGCCCTATTACTCTTTCAGCCGATTGCCATGTTTTGTTGTTGGCAACCGCTTTTACTTTAAACAAATATTTGCCCGGCGGCAGGTTATTGTACAAAGCTCTTTTGCCCGGCCCGCTTTGTAACCATTCCTCGTCATAACCTTCAAGTTTGTATTGAAGGTTGTAGGGAAACACTTCATGGTTGATGAGGCTTCCAAAATTAAAGTCGAGCGAGTTTTCATTGGGTTGCAGTTGCAGGTTTTCTTCTGTGTTGATAAAGCGGTCCTTGCCTGCAACTTTTACCATACTGATCAACGCCCTGGCTGCAACAGGTTTTGCTTCCATACGCTCAGGCATAAAGTGGATGATATCTTTATTATAGCTGGAGAACATAGACCCGTCCCTGCCTATTTTGATACCCACTTCAAAGTCGAATTTGTTTTCGTACAAGGGTATCTGGTAGCTGCTGCTGGTGCCGGTTGCTGGCCGGTGAATGATAAAGTTTTTAAAAGAACTGATCCATAATCGCTGCTTTTCATCAATGGCGAAATTGCGGGGCGCTGTTCCCACGCCGGGTATTTTATCGAGCAGGCGCATGCGGCC
>CBFGLL010000320.1:0-3166 GCA_965649585.1 uncultured Chitinophagaceae bacterium
TTTTAATAAGACTGTTGAGCACTTCGCAGATACCATGATTCCATGACACTTCGGACAAGGTCAACTCCACGGCTTTGTCGGCATAGGTTCCGCTTTGCGTTTCTACAATGGGCCCTGAATTGAAGTATCTGTACTTTATCTTGTCAAAACTCTCATCAAACATCCACACAACAGGATGAAATTCTACAAATACCAATTGCCCCGATGGCTTCAAAAACCGTGAAATAATTGTTGCCCATTTGTCCAGGTCGGGCAACCAGCCAATGGTGCCGTAACTTGTAAAAACAATATCAAATTCTTCGTCCAGGTGATTTGGCAGGTCGTACACATCGCAGCAAATAAACTTTGTTGTGATGTTAGTGCTCATTGCACTTTGTTTTGCACTTTCGATGGCCTTGTCCGAAAAATCAACTGCGGTAACATTTGCGCCCAGCCTGGCCAGGGAAATACTGTCTTGCCCAAAGTGACACTGCAAGTGCAAAATAGATTTTCCCTTGATGTCGCCCAGCAGCTTTAATTCAATATCATTCAGTGAACTTTTCCCTTTCAAAAAATTTTCATGGTCGTAAAATTCCGACTTCAGATGTGTTTCTGTCCTGCTGTTCCAGGATTGCCGGTTTATTTCTATATAATTTTTTTCAGCGTCCATTGATGATAGGTTCGGGTTTTAAAAAAATAAGAGCTATCTCAAAAATATGCGAATGTATTTAACCCTTACATTAATCTTAGTGCAGGCTGATAACCCTCGTAAGTTTCCAGCTGTTATTTTCAAAACGCCAAAGCTGGATAAACTTTGAAAAATGTGTTGGCCCGGTTTCCTTCTCCTGGTTATTATGGAATCCATGAAAACCTATTTCCACAGCGCCATATCCATTTATTTCGTACACTTCAATACTACCCTGCAAGAGCTCTCTTGTTACTTTGCCGCAAATATTCTTTTTCACTGCTTCCATCGTTTCCTTTTTAGAATTTGAAAATCCCCCTTTATCATGATAAAACTCCAGGTCCTCCGACATCAGGGAGTCCATCACTTCAATATCGCAACGGTTATATGCCGAAAAGAACATACTGTCCAAACGAACAATATTATCATAAAATGCTTTCGAAACAGTTGGCTCATACTTAGGCAATGGTTGCTGGGCATTTACCGCATCAGAAGAAAAGAGCAGTACGGCGATCAAAAAAACTCTTGGTATTTTTTGCAGATTCATTTTTTGGTTATTGATTGGTATTATGTTCTCTGTCTGGTTCTGGCAAAATATTCTCTTGTTCCATTGAAAATATTACGCTGGTGATTTTCCATTGATCATTGATTTTTACAAGCCCCCATGACTCTTTTCCCCACAGGCCTTTTTTGCCTCCGGCCCAAAAACTAAAATCAAATGTCACAGAAGCAATATGGCCATCCGTGTCAATATTAACATTGTAGAACTTCTCTTCTTTAACCGAACCCATTGTAGTACTTCTGAACCAGGTTTTATAATCTGCTACTTTATAACCAGGTGCGGTTGAATCTTTTTTTAACCTAACCTGTTGGGTGTTGTCTTTGTAAACTCCCACCCAGGTTACATCTCCGTTGTAAAATAAATTGTAAAGACTTAGGCTGTCTTTTGTTTTTAAGCTATTCATAAAACTGTTTAGAACCTTATGCAGGGCTTCCTTATCATTTTCGAAGCCTGGTTTGTTTTGGGAATACAACAGGTTGTGTGCCATCAAACTAATGCAGATAATCAAAACTATAATTTTCATTTTACGATGTTTTCCAATTTAAAGTTCCCCTTACATTTCCAGCCCCACAGAATTTGCTGGCCCTAAAATAAAAGCGTAACAACTATGCTGCGCTATGATAGTAGTATCAATGGTTATAACAGCAATTTGAATGGTAGTTTTTTTAATGAATTCAGTTTCTACGGTAACTGCTGCGGGCACCGTCGCCATGGTTCGTGTCCCCACGTCGCCATGGTTCGTGTCCCCACGAACCATCTCCTCTGTGGTAAATACATCTTCCACCTTTTTAAAATCCGCAACAGTTAAATACCCCCATCATTTCTTCTCCTCCAGCTTTCGTGCAAGTGCATCCACCTGCTGCTGCAGTGATTCATTTTGTTTTATCAATGCCTTAACAGCTGCCAATGCAATGCCGGATGGATCAATGGTTGAAATGGATCTGTCATCAACACCCGTTTGAAACAGCTGCCGAAACTCCTGTGCTGTGGGCCCGATATGATATTCATTGGTGCCCTTATAACGCCAGCGGGTAATGGGCAAACTGGAAATTTTCTGCAGCAGTTCCTGCGGATTCAGTTCTGAAAAATCTTCCTTGCTATTGATATCAGAAGTATTGGTCCAGGTGCCCCCGTCTGTTAAATAAGCACCATTGCCCGGTGCACCCGTAAGGCCTACCTGCAAAGCCCTGCCTGCGGCGGGCGTTACGTTCATGCCGAAACCCCAGGCGGTAACAGCTGTATTACCAAAACCCATCGTATTGCTGGCATACACCCTTGCACCGTTTCCAATTGCAGTGCTGTTGGCAAGATCGGTAAATGCTGCATCTGCATCATAGCCCAAAAAAGTGTTGCGGCTGCCCGCATTGATAACCGAGCCGGCACCCGCACCCACAGCCACATTTTGTTCGCCCACTGTTACACTTCCCAGGGCATCCTTACCCAGGGCTGTATTCGAAAACCCGGAGCTCAATCCATCCAAAGCAAGATGGCCTACGGCTGTATTACCATCACTTGCAGTATTGTATAGCGTGCGGTAACCCAGGGCGGTATTATTATTTCCGCCGCTGGCATTGGATAATGCATCGGCTCCAATGGCCACATTTTGAGCACCATTGCCGTTCAGCAAAGCCTGGTAACCCACAGCCACGTTAAAGTCATGGGCAAGTGAACTTCCCATGGCCTGTGTGCCCACTGCCACATTATACCTGCTGTCTGGAGCGGCTGAATATAAAGACTCGTAACCCATGGCGGTATTGCTCACGGCATCCGTAACGCCACCCATCGACTTATACCCCACAGCAGTATTTGCGGGTATTGAAAAATTGGTTGAAGAAAAAGAAGCCAAGGCAGAATCTCCCACAGCCACCATCCTTGATGTGGTAGTGGCATTGAACATGGCCCTGGCACCAATGCCGATATTACTGGAGGCCGATGTATTA